>JBAUHH010000380.1:0-4371 GCA_049680165.1 Pseudolabrys sp. | reverse complement strand
CGCAGCTTCATGCCGGGCGGCAGGGATGTGCTCAGGATGTCGGCGCGCAGCTTCTCGAACACCTCGTTGGCGAGCGTGCGCGATTGCGGCTCGCGCGGCGGAAAGATCGGCGCATCGTCGCTGATGGCATGTTTCATGATCGCGGACCGGTCCTGGCCGGAACTGTCTTTCTTCATTCAGGCAAATCCCATTTTACCGAACCCGACAGCCGATAGCGCGGAAATTCCGGCCACTTATCCCAAGGTCTCTGCGAGGCCTTCGAGGCCGCGCTCGAAGCAGGCCAGCGGCGCCCGCACGATGCCGGCGCCGACCTGGCCGACGCCCGGCTGCTTGTGCGCGATGCCGGTATTGATGACGGGCGCGGTGCCGGTCTGGAGCACCTTGCGGATGTCGATGCCGGTCGGCACGCCGGCGTAGTCCAGGTTGGGCATGGTCCAGTCCGGATTGCGCGCGATTGTGATCTCGTACATGTCCTTGGTGAAGCGCGCGGCCTCGCTCGCCGACCCGGCGCCGATGAAGCCCGCCACCGCGGTCGCCGTCGCCATCGCGAAGCCGCCGAGGCCGACAGTCTCGACGATCGCGGAATCGCCCATGTCGGGATTGGCGTCTTTCTCGGAGTAGCCCGGAAAATAAAGGCCGGTCGGCATTTCCACGGGCGCCGTGTACCAGCGCTCGCCGGTGCCGCTCACCCGCACGCCGAAGTCGGTGCCGTTGCGGCACATCGCGGTCACGATCGAGGAGCCCGCGATCCCGTTCGCCGGATCGGTCATGGCTTTCCCCATCGCCATCGCGATGTTGAGGAAGAACTGGTCGTTCTTGCCGATGAAGCTCAGGGTCTCGGCGAGCTTCTTGGTGTCGGTAGCGGTCTGCGCCAGGAACGGCGCGATCTCGCGCAAGAACAGCGCCGAGCAGGCAACGTTGCGCTGATGCATCTCGTCGCCCATCGCGAGCCCGCGCGCGATGATGCTTTTGAGCGGAATGCCGCCGCTCGCTTTCAGCGCCGCCGATAGCGTCGGTCCGAGCACGGTCTTGATCATCCGCAGTCGGTTGAGCACTTCGTCATCGTTGCCGCCGAAGCGCATGACCTTGCCGAGGCCTTCGTTGACCGTGCAATACGCGCGGTTGCCGAATGACTTGTTCTCGACGATGAAGACCGGCTGGCTCATCGTCGTCATGCCGGTCATCGGGCCGACTGCGCCGAAATGATGATTGGGGTGGAAGGCGAACTCGCCGCCGGCCGCCGCGGCTTCGGCTTGTTGCAGGTCTTTCGCCCAGCCTTCGAACACGGCGATGCCGCACACCGCGCCGCGCATCGGCCCGCACATGCGGTCCCACGTGACCGGGGGACCCGAATGCAGGATCATGTTCTTGCCGAGACCCTTGATGACGTCGCCGGCCGGCTGCACGTCGATGAGAATGGGGTCGCCTTGCAGAATCCTGCGCACCGTTTCCTTGTTCGCGAGTTCGATTTTCTCCAACGTCACGTCTCCTGTAGACCGCGCTCAGCCCGCGCCCCGCGCACTTTGTCATAGGAGATCGGCCGGCAACGGGCAAGAAGATCGAAGAATGGGGTTATATAGGCGAAGGGCAAGAATTTCGAAAAATTTGCCAAACGGCGGATCATGACCTAAACTTTCAGACTCGGCCACGCATGGGTGTCGGCCCGACGGCCACTTTTTGGGAATTCGGCGATGTCTCTCAGCGACGAGATTCCGAGCCGCCTTGTCATTGCGATCGGCGGCAACGCCACGCATCCGGAAGGCATCCGCGGCACGCCCACCGAGCAGGCCGACGTCGCCGCCGGGCTTGGCCAGGCGCTGCTGCCGCTGATGCAGCTCAACACCGAGCTCATCATCACGCACGGCAATGGCCCCGTCGTCGGCAAGATCCTCATGCGCCAGTCGCTCGCGCGCCAACGCGTCGAGCCGATGACGCTCGACATCTGCGTCGCGCACAGCCAGGGTGGCATCGCCTATTTGCTGATGCAGGCGCTGGAGAACGCGCTGCGCGCGGCGGACAATCCGCGCCACGTCGTCTGCCTGCTGACGCAAGTCGAGGTCGACCCGGAAGACCCCGCGTTCAAGAATCCGTCGAAGCCGATCGGTTATTTCTATACCGAGGAAGAGGCGAAGGCGCTGACCAAGGAGCTGGGCTGGGAGATGCGCGAGGATTCGGGGCGCGGCTGGCGCCACGTCGTGCCGTCGCCGCATCCCAAGCACATCGCTGACATTTCGCTGATCCAGGTCGTCGCCAAAAGCGGCGCCGTGGTGATCGCCGGCGGCGGCGGCGGCGTGCCGGTGATCCGCACCGGCAAGCGCCAGCGGCACGGCGTGGAAGCGGTCATCGACAAGGACCGCACCTCGGCGCTGATGGCCAATGTGCTGCACATCGACGATCTGATGATCCTCACCGCGGTGCCCCGCGTCGCCATCAACTTCGGCAAGCCGAACCAGAAAGCGCTCGAGCGCGTGACGCTGTCCGAGATCAAGAAGTATCACGCGGAAGGTCATTTCCCGCCGGGCAGCATGGGCCCGAAGATCGACGCCGCGATCCAGTTTCTGGAAGGCGGCGGTAAGCGCGTGATGATCGGGCGGCTGGAAGAAGTGCTGCCGGTGCTGCGCGGGCAAACCGGCACACATATCGTCGGCGACTGACGGAGAGCGGATTGCTCAAACCGGAAACTGTGACACAGCACGAACAGGCGATTACCGTCGCCGTTCTCGGCCGGTTCGCGCAAGCGATCCTGCGGACGCATTCCAAAGGCACGGTGATCGCGGTGTTCCGCCGCAGCTTTTACATCCGGTTCGGCGATGAGGTGGTATGTGTCGGCCCGCCGGGACTCGGCAAGGGACCACTGAATGTTCTCGCCGATGTTCCGGCCGATCTGGAATGGCCGGCGGTAGGCCTCGCAACCCAGCAGAATGTCTTGCGATCCGGATCGGTGCTCAGTGTCGGCGCGCATCTGCGTTTCGAATTGAGTGCCGCCGACGTTTGGCGGGCGCCGGCACCGCCCAATTTTTCCAATGCGGATTTGCAGGAAGGGCTGCGGCTGTTGGCCGAGTCGGCGCGCCGCCGCGCGCCGGGCGGCTTGGGCTCGTTGCTGACGGCGCTCGACAAGGCCGCGCCGCCTGAGGCGAAAGACGATCCGTTACTGCAAGCTGCGCTGTGGCCGATCGCCGCCATCTGGCATTGGCTCGGCACAGCGCTCGCCGGTTCGCCCGAGCCGCCGCCGTCGGTCGACGGCCTTGTCGCGCTCGGCCCAGGCCTGACACCGTCGGGCGATGATTTCCTGTGCGGCGTAATGGCGGCGCTAGCCTATTTCGATCACCGCGACATCGCGGCGCGCCTTGGCGCCGCCGTGCTTCCGGTTGCGGTGCGTGAAACAAGCCTCATCAGCGCCGCCTACCTGAGCTGCGCGGCGCAAGGGGAGGCGTCCGCCGTGCTGTTCGATGCGCTCGAAAGCCTTTTGCGCGGCGGGCGCGGTCTAGAAGCGCGGCTCGATGCCGTGCACGCGGTCGGCCACACGTCCGGGTGGGACAGTCTTGTAGGCGCCGCGAGCGTGTGCGCCGCGCTGGCACAGCAACAGGCCCTTTCCGCCAAGACGAGTTAAGCCGAAAGCTGCCGCTGCACCGCGATTGCGAGCTCGGCCGCATGCGCGTTGGACGGCGCAACGATCACGCGGGCATCCTTGAGCAACTGCGCCTGCCGCGAATAGCTCTGCGGGTCGTCCTCGGTGCCGCAGACCGAGGCGATCAGCAGGGCCTTGCGGTCTTTCGCCGCGGGCAGTTGCGCGATCAATTCGCCCGCCGGGTCGGCATTGGCGCCGTAGCCGATCACTACGTCCAGCAGGATCACGGCGGTCTTTCCGTCCTTGAGTGCGTCGCCGAGCATCTGGTTGCGCAGCGTCGGGTCGATCATCGGGTGCGGGCGTCCGACCGTGTATTCGTCGTCGCCGAGATCGAGCAGCACGTGCGCGTCGCTAGCGGCTGCGGCCGGCTTCTTCACGCCAGGGATCGGGACGTTCGAGGCGACCGGCACGCTGGCGCGCTTGAAAAACACTTGCGCCTCCGCGCACATCGTGCCGCCCGAGAACAGGCCTTGGATCTTGTTGCGCCCGCGCTCAACACGCGAGGCTAGATCGGCGGCGGACGGCGCAGCGGCGGCCCAGGCGATCTTCTTGCCGCCAAGCGCGTTTTCCGCGGTCGTGCGCAGGTCGGCCGACAGCGAAGCGTTCGCCGGCACCTGCATGTCTTCGACGCCGATGAAGCAGATCGAGAATTTCTTTTTGCTCTTGCCCACCCGTTCGAGCACCAGCTTGGCGATCGAGGGCTCCGGCGGCTTGGAAATCAACACGATCTGCTCGGTGCCCGG
>JBAUHH010000379.1:0-3859 GCA_049680165.1 Pseudolabrys sp. | reverse complement strand
GGAATGCGGCGATCTCCGGCCGCAAGGCGTTCAAGGATCACGTCGGCAGCGTCAAGCTGGTCTAGGCGCAACGCGGGCCGCATCACGCTAATCCCATGAGCACGGAAGGGCGCTGTCTCGGCCTGCTTGGCGGCCTCGGTCCGGGCGCGACCGTGCACTATTACCGCAGGCTCCTCGCCGCGCATGCAGCGGCGGGCCGCGTTGCGCGCATGCTCATCGCGCACGTGGACGTCGATCGCGTGCGCGGTTTTGTTGAGAAGAGCGACCGTGAGGGATTGGCCCGCTATCTCGCAAGCTTCATCGCGCAGCTCAAAGCCGGCGGCGCCGAGATAACCGCCATCGTGGCGATCACGCCGCACATCTGCGCCGCCGAACTTACCGCGATCTCTCCGCTGCCGCTGATCGACATGGTGTCGGTCGTCGCCGAGGCCATCCGCGCGCGTGGCCTGAAGCGTGTCGCGCTGTTCGGCACGCGCTTCACGGTCGAGAGCAAGATGTTCGGCCGTCTCGGCGTCGACGTCGTGATGCCGAAACCGAACGAGATCGAGCAAATTCACAACACCTATATGGACGTGCTCTACGACCGCAGCACGCCGGCGCAGATCGACGCCTTGCGCGCGCTTGCCCGCACGCTCATTGCGCGCGACGGCGCCGAGGCCGTGCTGCTCGCCGGCACCGATCTCTCGATGGTGTTGAACGAAGACAATGCCGGCTTCCCGACCGTCGACTGCGCCGGCGCCCACATCGAAGCGATCACGAAGCAGATGCTTGCGTGAAGCGATTTGTTGGCCCGCGCGAGATCATCGCGCGAGCCGCGCTGATTATTTCGAGCGTGTTACCGTGACCTGGTAACCGTTGGCGATGGCCTTCACGACCTTGACGGTAATGCCGTGCACGCTGTCAGTGTAAGTTTTTCCAGGCAAGAATTCGGCATTGCCCAAGCCGGCGCCGCCGGAGGTCGATCCCTGGAAGGATTCAGGACTGCATGTGGTGCTATTGAAATCTCTGGGCTTCGCGTCGATCGGGATCGCCCAGCCGCTCTGGTTGTTGAAGAAGCAACCGCCGCCGATTGACCCGCGGTTCATCAAGACGTCATGGATGATCACACCGTTGTTCGGCGCACCGCGGTCAAACTGGACCGTATTCGTCTTTACTTCGACGGTCAGGAAATGCGCGCTCGCGCCCGTGCAGGCGATGCTCGGCAGGCAGATTGTGATCATCTTGATCGTCGTGCCGAGTGCGGTCGCGCCGTTGATCAGATTTACCGTCTTGGTTCCCTTGGCGTTGATGGTGATCTGATTGGCTAGGGGCACCCAGCCGAGCCAGTTCTTGTGCGCCATGATGTAACCCGAGCCCGGCTCGGGGCAGAAAATGGTGTCCATCTTGTTGCCGTCGTTCACCGACGTGTAGGAGCCGCAGTTCATTAAATTGAGCTGGTTGTGCATGCTCATGATGTCCCACGGCGAGTCGTAGGAGTAATAACGCCAGCCCGAGTGCGGCAGGCCGATGCTATGACCTAATTCATGCACGTAGGTTTCGGCGTGCTGGGCCCAAGGCGGCTCCCAGGTGGCACTGTAGACTTTACCGTTGAAAACGGTCGTGCCGCCCCATGCACAGCAGTCGAGATCGTTGTTCAAGACGAAATTGATGACCGAGTAGGCCGTGATGTTGATGCCGGCATTGGTTGCGAGCGTCAGCGCGTCCTGCGCGATCAGATCGATATTGGCGCATGTCGCGCTGAAGTTATTGCACGGCGCATATTGCGCCTTGGTGCGCGGCAGCGTGAACCATTTGTTGCCGCCAACGACCGCCGCAAATTTCAGCTTCCCATAGGATACGGCGTGAAAGAAGCCATTGATGGTTGTCGGTGTGTGGGTGCTCGCCGCAGGCGTTAGCGGATTGGTTAGAGCCGTATAGAAACTGACGGCGTGTGGCTGCTGGGCATCACCTTTGAATTTGAGCAGCAGGAAAAGCGCCTTGCGCGTGCCGATGACAGCCTGCGGCTGCATCGGCGCATTGTTCGGTGAAGCAGCCGGCGCGATCTGATTTACCACAATGGTCGAAGGACCGAGCGCGGCGTTGTTCGTCAGGCTGCCGTCAACGGTCACAGGCTTGCCGACATACTGCGTCGCCTCGCTTTGCTGCGCGCCGCTGATCAGCAAAGGATGCTTCGTGCCGTCCGGCGACGTGAGTTCGAAGCGGACCGACCCACCGCTGCCACCGGGCCTTGGGTCGCCCCAAATGGCAGTTAGGATTCCGACGAAGCGGTTTGCATTTTGCGCGACGGCGGAACCGACAGTCAGGATGACCAGCCCCAATGCGAAGCTGGCAAGCCGCAACATATTCAGCCAATGGCGTTGAGATTTTTGCATGGCGTGACCCCCGGGGAAAATCGCTGTCAATTAATGCGGCGCCTTCTACTCCGCGCCTATGCCGTCTTCAACATGCCAGAATATCGTTCCCTCATACTTAAGGGAACTCACACAAGTGAGGACGTTGAGAACAAGAACAGGCGATCCGCCGTAGCCCTTTGATCCGGGCTGCGAAATTCGATCAAAGCCCCTCGCCGCGCAGCAGCTTCGGAACCTCGCCGGTGAAGCCCGCCGCCTCGCGGATGAACACACGCTTGAGCACCGGCACGCGCTCGACCATGCCGAGGCCGATGTCGCGCACCAGCCGCAACACGTCGGAGTGATTGGAGAACAGCCGGTTCAAGCCGTCGGTCGCAACGCCCATGGTCATGGTGTCGAAGCGACGCCAGCGCTGATAGCGCTCCAGCACGTCGGGCGCGCCGGGATCGAGCCCCAGCCGCGCGGCATCGGCGATCACTTCGGCAAGCGCCGCGACGTCGCGCAGCCCCATGTTCAATCCTTGCCCCGCGATCGGATGAATGATGTGCGCGGCGTCGCCGACTAGCGCGAGTCGCTCGGCGATGAACGCGCGCGCCGTGAACAGCCCAAGCGGGAACGCGCGGCGCGGTCCGGCGATCTCGATGTCGCCGAGATGCAGGCCGAAACGCTTTTCCAGCTCGGCATGAAATGCATCGTCCGGCAGCGCGACGATGCGTTCAGCTTCGCGCGCGCTTTCCGTCCACACGATCGACGAACGCTTTCCCTTCAGCGGCAGAATCGCGAACGGGCCCGCAGGTAGAAAATGTTCTTCGGCGCGGCCGTTGTGATCGCGCTCGTGCGCGACAGTCGTGACGATCGCCGATTGATCGTAATTCCAGCCGTGCGTCTCGATCCCGGCCTGCTCGCGGATCGCGGAGCGCGCGCCGTCGGCGCCCACCAGGAGCCGCGCGGAAATTTCCTCGCCGTCGGACAATCGCACGTCGACCGCGCGCGCCGCATTCTCAAAACCGGCAACCTTGGCCGCGCGCAATGCGACGCCATGCTCTTTCGCCTTCGCCACCAGCGCGTCGATCAGATGACGGTTCTCGATCATGTGCGCGAAAGGTTCGCGCGCAGGCAAGTTTACGCCGTCTGCGGGAAAAAATGTCTCGACGTCGCCGCCGAACGTGAGAAAGGTCGGGCGCACCGCGTCGTCAAGTTTGGAGTCGGTCACCACCATGTCGAGAATCGGCTGCGCGTCGTCCGCGACCGCATCCCAGGCGCCGATCGTCTCGAACAGCCGCCGCGCGGCAGCGGCAATCGCCGTGGCGCGCAGGTCGTTCGACTTCGCCGCCGCCAGCGCCGGGTCGATGACCACCACATCGAAGCTCTCGCCCAGCCCCTGACGCAGCGCGATCCCCAGCGCGAGGCCGGCGAAACCCGCCCCGCCGATCACTACGTCCGCCCGTTTTTGCGCACCGTGAGGCATTCGCATTCCTTGTAAATTCGCCGCCAGCATAGCAGGTTGG
>JBAUHH010000378.1:0-9903 GCA_049680165.1 Pseudolabrys sp. | reverse complement strand
ACTTGGCGAAGCGCTCGATCTGTTCGAGAGCCGTACCGGCTTTCTCGCCGCGCGCGGCATCGACCTCAAGCGCGTGCGCTTCTCGACCGCGTTCGGGCGCGGCTTCGACTACTACACCGGCTTCGTGTTCGAGCTTACCGATCCTTCGCGCACCGGCGATCCGCTGGTTGCCGGCGGCCGCTATGACGGCCTGCTCACACGCCTCGGTGCCGCAAACCCGATCCCCGCGGTCGGACTTGCCGTGTGGATCGAGCGCCTTGGCGTTTACGGAGGCGCGTCATGAGCGCGCCCTTCGTTCTCGCCGTGCCGTCCAAGGGACGGCTACAGGAAAACGCGGAAAGCTTTTTCGCCCGCTCCGGCCTCAAGCTGATCAAGCCGCGCGGCGCGCGCGATTACCGCGGCGCCATCGCCGGCCTCGACGGCGTGGAAGTCGCGTATCTGTCGGCCTCCGAGATCACCGCGCAGCTCGCGCAAGGCGCCGTGCATTTCGGTGTCACCGGCGAGGACTTGGTGCGCGAGATGATGCCCGACGCCGACAAGCGCGTGGTGCTGATCGAAGGCCTTGGTTTCGGCGAAGCCAACGTCGTCGTCGCCGTGCCGCAGGCCTGGATCGACGTGCGCACCATGGCCGATCTCGACGACGTCGCCACCGCCTTCCGTCATCACCACGACCGCAAGATGCGGGTGGCGACCAAATACGTGAACCTCACGCGCGGCTTCTTCGCCGCGCATGGCATCATCGACTACCGCATCGTCGAAAGCTCCGGCGCGACCGAGGGCTCGCCCGCCGCCGGCACCGCCGAGCTGATCGTCGACATCACCACCACTGGCTCGACGCTTGCGGCGAATGCGCTGAAAATCGTCGAGGACGGCGTCATCCTGCGCTCGCAGGCCAATCTTGTGGCCGCGCGCGCCGCGAACTGGGGCGACGCCGAGCGCGAGATCGCGCGCGAGATCCTCGACCGCATCGCCGCGCAATCGCGCGCGCGTGCGTTCCGCGAGGTGCGGGCGCAGATCGCGTCGGCCAATGCCGGCGTCATCGCGCAGGCGCGGGAAAAGTTCGGCGTCGAGACGCCGTTCGAGCAAACGGCGTCGGGCCTGCTGACCCTGCACTGCCCGCCCGATCAGGTTTACGCGCTGACCAGCTTCCTGCGCGAGAACGGCGCGGAAGCGGTCGCGGTCGCCGACCTCGACTACGTGTTCGCGCGCGACAATCCGCTCTACGAGAAGCTCAAGGCAGGCCTTTGATTCATTTCGCCGCCTTGCGCGGGCGGAAGACGACGAAATGCGAGAGCGAGAAATTCACCGCGAAGCTCACCAGAATCGACACCAGCTTGGCCACCAGCAACGGCAAGACGTAAGACAGCGCGACCAGCGTCGCCGTGCTGGCGATCATGCCGGCGATGCCGGAGGCCACGAAGGTCAGGTAATCGCGCCAGCGCAGCGTATGTCCCGATTCCGGCCCGAACGTGACGAAGGAATTCATCGCGTAGGAGCACGACACCGCCACCAGCCAGGACAGCATGTTGGCCGGCACCAGCAGCCAATCGAAATGCGTCACCGCCGTCCAGAACACGCTGAAGTCGATCGCGGTGTTGATGAGGCCGACGAACGCGAAGCTGATCGCCTTGAGCACGACCGCGCGCTCGTGCCAGGACACGGCAAGCCGGTCGAAAATTCTCTGTAAGGGCGCCGGAATCATTTCCAATTCCCGTTTAGCACGTCCGGCCCGCGGCGCCGAAGCCTTACCGGCCGCGGCCTTGTGCGGGCCTTGGACGCGACAGAAGGCCGCCGGTGCGCTATGAATCGCGCGAATTCGGAATCGACGGAACATTTGATGCCGGCGAAATCTTCAAAACCGACAGCCAGCCGCGCGGTGCGGGCGCAAGCCGCCGCCGGGCTGTCGATCGTCGTCCCGGTCTTCAACGAGGCACGCGGGCTGCCGAAACTGCACGAGGCCATCGCCGAGGTCGCGCGCGGCCTGGAGAAGCGGCGCGGACTGCATTGCGAAGTCGTCTATGTGAACGACGGCAGCAGCGACGACACCGAGCGCGTCGCCAACGAACTGCCGGCCGGCCCGCTCGACATTCAGGTGGTCACGCTGTCGCGCAATTTCGGCAAGGAGGCCGCGCTGCTGGCCGGCCTCGATCACGCGCGACTCGGCGCCGTGCTGTTCATGGATGGCGACGGCCAGCACCCGCCGCACCTCGTTGACACGCTGGTCGCGCGCTGGCTCGAAGACGGCGACGACGTGATCTATACGGCCAAGACGCACCGCGCCAACGAGCCATGGCTGCGCCGTGTTGGCGTGAAAACTTTCTATTCGCTGATCAACTGGGGCTCGCGCCACCGCATTCCGGAGGACGCCGGCGATTTCCGCCTGCTGTCGCCGCGCGCCGCCGAAGCGCTGCGGCAATTGCCGGAGCGCAACCGCTTCTTCAAAGGCTTGTCGAGCTGGATCGGCTTCCGCCAGACCCGTGTCGATTACGAGCCGGCCGAGCGCGAGCACGGCACCACGACCTGGAACGCGCGCCGGCTCATCGGCCTCTCGATCGAAGGGCTGACGTCGTTCTCGGTCGCCCCGCTGCGTGTTGCAAGCCTGCTCGGCATGGCGCTCGCAGCCACCGCACTGTTTTTCGGCGTCTGGATTCTGCTCGAGACCATCCTCTATGGCAAAGACGTACCCGGCTATCCCTCGATGGTGGTCGGCCTGATGGTGCTCGGCGGCGTGCAGCTCATCATGATCGGCGTGCTCGGCGAGTACATCGGCAAGCTCTTGTCGGAGATCAAGCGGCGGCCGGTCTATTTCGTCGCCGAGCACCACGTGAAGGACGCGAGCGACAGCGCCAAGGCGAAGCCGATGGCTTCGCGCGCGGCTGAATAATCGGAAAACCGTGCCCGATCCGAAACGGCATATCTGGCTCTGCGCCGACGACTACGGCATTTCCGCCTCGGTCAACGCCGCCATTCGCGACCTGATCGTGCACCGGAGGATCAACGCCACGTCGGTGATGACCGCCGCGCCGCATTTCGACCGCGCGGAAGTCGCGTCGCTGAAAATGCTCAACACCGACGTAAAGCGCGCCGCGATCGGCCTGCATGTGACGCTGACCGCGCCGTTCAAGCCGGTCAGCGCGGGTTTTGCGCCGCTGCGCGACGGCGCGTTCCTGCCGCTGAAGGAAACGATGCGCGCCGCCTTCAGGGGAAAATTCCAGCATCAGACGCTGGTCGTCGAGATCGCCAGCCAGTTGCGCGCCTTCGTCACCGCGTTCGGCCGGCCGCCCGATTTCATCGACGGCCACCAACACGTGCATCTATTGCCTCATGTGCGCGACGCCGTGCTCACCGTCGTGACGGAAGTCGCGCCGCAGGCCTGGGTGCGCCAGTGCGGCAGCGCCGTGCCGGTGTGGCAGCGCCTGTTCGACCGCAAGGGGCTGTTCGTCGGCTGGCTGAGCGGCGGGCTGCGCCGCCGCGCGCGCGAGCTTGGCGTGCGCACCAATCCCGCCTTTGCCGGCACGTATGATTTCACCGCCGGCGCCGATTACGCGCGGCTGTTTCCGAAATTCCTCGACGGCCTGCCCGACGGCAGTGTGGTGATGTGCCATCCCGGCAAGGTCGACGACGAGCTCATCCGGCTCGACTCACTCACCACATTGCGCGAGCGCGAATACGCCTATTTCAGCGGCGGTGAATTTCCGCGCGTGCTCGACGCGCGCGACGTCACCTTGACCTAGAGGACGATGACCTTGGCGCCGACCTTGACGCGGCTGTAGAGGTCGATCACGTCCTGGTTGGTCAGGCGGATGCAGCCCGACGACACGTTGTGTCCGATCGTCCACGGCTCGTTTGAACCGTGAATCCGGTAGAGCGTCGAGCCGAGATACATCGCGCGCGCACCGAGTGGATTGTTCGGGCCGCCGGGCATGAAATGCGGCAGATAAGGCTGGCGCTCCAGCATCTGCTCCGGCGGCGTCCAGTCCGGCCATTCCTTTTTCGCCGAAACCTTGTGCACGCCCGACCACATGAAGCCGGGGCGGCCGACACCGATGCCGTAGCGGATCGCGCGGCCGCCCGACTCGACCAGATAGAGATACTTGTTCGGCGTATCGATGACGATCGTGCCCGGCGCTTCGTCGCTGTGATAGGCGACTTCCTGACGCGCGAAGCGCGGATCCATGGCGTAGGACGCGCCCTGCTGCTGCGCGGAAGCGCCGGCAGGCGCTGTGTTGACGTAGATCGGCTGGGCGCCCTGCTCCGCTTGCGGATAAGTGAGCGCGGCCGCCGGTGGCGCGGACGAGCGTCCGCCCTTGAACAGGAATTCGATGAAGCCGCCGCCCATATCCGGCTGCTGCGGCGCCGGCACCAGCACCATTTGCCGCGGCTGCGGCGCGCCGTAGCCGTCGGGCGGGCCGATCAGCGCCTGCGCGGAAGCGGCAGTGGTGAGCAGAAGAAGGGCGAAGGACGCAAGGACAAAACGCTGCATCGACGGGAACTCTGACACTGATTTTGCGCGCGCGAGCGCGGCGCATTTCCAGCTCCGACTACATGGTGAAAAAACCACTGATTGGTAAAACTGGGGCCTTTCGCGCCATCGATGACGCGATGCGCGGCCGGATCGTCGAGTTAGAGTTTATTTTGAGTAAAAGCGGAACGCGCATGGTAAACGCGCGGTTTCCGCTCACCCGCAACGCCGCGTTAATCGACGCCGGATAAAAATATTCTCCTGGGAACGAAGAAATCGAGGGGACGATGTCGGTGCAGCGTAAAGTTTTTCGCGTCGAGAAGATGTTCGCCCGGCGGCATGGGCCCGCTGCGGTCGAATCCGACCAGCGTCACGCCGAGCTTGTCGATCAGATCAAGGCGTTGCGCGCGCTGTCGGACGAGAGCGACGTACCGCGGCTCAGGCGCGAGCTCGAGCTCGTGCACGGCGCCATCAGCCACAACAAGCGCGAGCTTTCGGCGCTGCTCAAGACCAAGCGCGACGAGCCGCGCCTGGAGCGCGCCGCCGAAGAGCTTACCGCCACCATTGCGGGCATGGAGAGCGCGACCGACAACATTCTCAAGGCCGCCGAGGCGATCGACGAAAGCGTGAAGGCGCTCGCCGCCGTCTTGAAGAATGACTACGAGCACGGCGTGGCGCATGACATCCAGGACCAAGTCGTACGCATCTTCGAAGCCTGCAATTTCCAGGACCTCACCGGCCAACGCATCGCCAAGGCGATGGCGACCCTGAAATTCATCGAGGAGCATGTCGCCGGCATGATCGAAGCCTGGGGCAATGTCGATCAGAGCCACGAACCCAAACCGCTGCGCCCGGACCACACGCTCGGCCGCAGGCTCGCCAACGGTCCCAAGCTTGACGGCGACAGCGGCCACGCCAGCCAGCGCGACATCGACCTGATCTTCAGCTAGGCGCGCGGCTTCCGCGCGGCGGACGGATCGCCAGGAAGCAGCCGAGCGCCGCGGCGGTGAATGCCGCTGCGAGCGCGAGCGCCGCCGGGTCCGAGGCGCGTTCCACCACGAAGGCCATCACCAGCGGCGCGGCCGCCTGCATGAGCAGGAATGGCGCGGCCAGCCTTCCCATCAGGCGCCCGTAACCGGCGGCGCCGAACAGCACCAGCGGCACCGCGCCGCGCGTGATTGTCACCAGGCCATTAGCGCCGCCGAACATCAGCGCAAAGACGGCGGCCACCGGCCATGAGATTCCCAGCACAGCCAGCAGCACAAAGGCGCAGAGCAAGAGACCGAGCGCAAAGCGCACCACCCAGAGCGGATGAATGTCGCGGCCGAAGGCGAATTCGATGAGCCGCGCACCGACCTGCGCTGGCCCGAACAGCGCGCCGATCCACACCACCGTGCCGGCATCGATTCCGGAGCGCTGGAAAATCGCCAGCAGGTGCGCGGACATTCCCGACGGCACGAAGGCGTAGGCCGCAAACGCGGTCGCCACCAAAAGGAAGGCGAGCCCGCTCGACGGCAGCACGGTGGCGCTGGCGCTTCCGTCCGCCCTGGCAGGCGAAACGGCGGCGGCACGGCTGCGCGGCAGCGCCAGCGCGTGCAGCGGCGCAGCGACAAACACGAGCAGCGCCGCATAGATGAAATAGGTGCGGTGCCACCCGACCGCTTCGAGCAGAAAGTGGGTCGCGGGCCAGCTCACGGTCGAGGCAAAGCCGCCGGCGAGAGTAAGCGCTGTGATAGGGCGGCGCGCGCCGGCGCCGAAAATGCGGCCGAGCGTGGCGAATGCCGAGTCATAGAGGCTCGCCGCCATGGCGACGCCGAGCAACGCCCATGCTCCGAGATAAAGCGGCTGGGCGCTGGCAAGAACAACGCTGACCAAGCCAATTCCGCCGAGCAACGAGCCCGCCGTCATCACCACATGGCCGCCGAAATGATCGATCGCGCGCCCGACATAGGGCGCGACCAGTCCCGCCACCAGCAGCCCGACCGAAAATCCGCCCATGCCGAAAGCGATCGACCAGCCGTGTTCGGCCGCGATCAGAGGAACGATGAGCACGGGCGTGTAATAGATCGTGCCCCACGACAAGATCTGCGTAACGCCGAGCACCGGCACGGCGCGCCAAGGGCCAAGGATAAAGTTTTGCGCGGTGCTCATGCGGCGTCAGGGCTACTCAAGCGCACCCTAACACGGCCGCGCAGGCGCGCGGCGCAACGGCCAGGACGTTTCAACGACGCTTATTGCGCGGGCTTCGGCTGGGCCGCCGGCGGCGGCGCCGCGCTCGCCGGTTTCGGCTTCGGTTTCGGTTTCTTCTTTGCCGGCGGCTTTTTCTGGCCCTCGGCGCCGCACCGGACATAGACCATCGTGCCGTAACGGCCCTGCACTTCAGGATCCATCCAGCGCAGGATCAGGATGCGGCCATCGAAGGAAACCACTTCGCGGTCCTGTGTGTCGCCCGGCTCGCCGGCCGGCCCGATATAGGTCTTGCCACCGGGCCCGCCCTTGAGGCGGAGCTCCTCAGGCGTCGCCTGGTCGGCAAGATGCATCATGACGCCGCCGGTCGGGCCCATGGTGATGACGTAAGGCTGCTTGCATTGATTGGCGGCCGCCTGCTCGATGCGCGCGCGGTCTTCCTGATTGTGGTAGGCGGCAAGTCCCCAGCGCCCGACGATGCTCTGCGGCGGGAACGCCGGCGGCAGCACCGGCACAGGCGCCGGAGCGGGCGGCTGCTCGGGCTGCTGTGTCGTCGCGCAACCCGCCAGTGCCATTACGAACAAGGCCGAAACCACGATCAATGACGGGCGGGCGTGGATCATTCGGACACCTGTCTGATTGCTTCGGCCATGACGCATCCGACTTAGCTGGCCAATCGGCAGCAGCGCAAGCATTTGCCGAAAGCTTGACACGTCGGCGGGGACCCAATATGTCCCGGGTGAGCCCTTGGCACTCTCTGTTAATGAGTGCTAAGGGCTTCATAAAATTGAGACATTCGGTAACAAGCACGCGCTTAAGCGCCGACGAGGAACCCATGGCCAAGACGAAATTCCGCCCCCTGCATGACCGCGTGGTCGTGCGCCGTATCAACGCCGAAGAGAAAACCAAAGGCGGCATCATCATTCCCGACACCGCGAAGGAAAAGCCGCAGGAAGGCGAAGTCATCGCCATCGGCCCCGGCGGGCGGGACGAGGCCGGCAAGCTCATCAAGATGGACCTGAAGGCCGGCGACCGCGTGTTGTTCGGCAAATGGTCGGGCACCGAAGTGAAGCTCGACGGCGAGGAACTCCTGATCATGAAGGAGTCCGACATCATGGGCGTGATCGCCTGACCTGCTCTCAAAAAATCAAACGGAGTGATTTGAAATGGCTGCGAAAGACGTAAAATTCTCAGTCGATGCCCGCGACCGCATGCTGCGCGGCGTCGATATCCTCGCCAATGCCGTGAAGGTAACGCTCGGCCCCAAGGGTCGCAACGTCGTGCTCGACAAGTCGTTCGGCGCGCCGCGCATCACCAAGGACGGCGTGACGGTCGCGAAAGAGATCGAGCTCGAGGACAAGTTCGAGAACATGGGCGCGCAGATGGTGCGCGAGGTCGCCCAAAAAACCAACGACATGGCCGGCGACGGCACCACCACCGCGACCGTGCTCGCGCAAGCGATCGTCAAGGAAGGCGCCAAAGCGGTAGCCGCCGGCATGAACCCGATGGACTTGAAGCGCGGCGTGGATATCGCCGTCGCGGCCGTGGTCAAAGACATCGAGAAGCGCGCGAAAAAGGTCGGCTCCTCGGCCGAAGTCGCGCAGGTCGGGACGATTTCGTCGAATGGCGATGCCACCATCGGCAAGATGATCGCGCAGGCGATGCAGAAGGTCGGCAATGAGGGCGTGATCACGGTCGAAGAAGCCAAGGCGCTCGACACCGAGGTTGAGATCGTCGAGGGCATGCAGTTCGACCGCGGCTATATCTCGCCGTACTTCATCACCAACGCCGAGAAGATGATTGCGGAGCTGGAAGACGCTTATATTCTACTGCACGAGAAGAAGCTTTCCGGCTTGCAATCGATGCTGCCCTTGCTTGAAGCGGTCGTGCAGACCGGCAAGCCGCTGCTCATTCTCTCCGAGGACGTCGAAGGCGAAGCGATCGCCACGCTGGTGGTCAACAAGCTGCGCGGTGGCCTGAAAGTCGCGGCGGTGAAAGCCCCCGGCTTCGGCGATCGTCGCAAGGCAATGCTCGAAGACATCGCAATCCTCACCGGCGGCCAGCTTGTTTCCGAAGACCTCGGCATCAAACTCGAGAACGTCACCACGGCCATGCTCGGCCGCGCCAAGAAGATCGTCATCGAGAAAGAAAAGACCACGATCGTCAACGGCGCCGGCAAGAAGGCCGATATCGAGGCGCGCGTGAACCAGATCAAGGCGCAGATCGAGGAAACCACGTCGGACTACGACAAGGAGAAACTGCAAGAGCGGCTGGCGAAGCTCGCCGGCGGCGTCGCGGTGATCAAAGTCGGCGGCGCGACCGAGATCGAAGTGAAAGAAAAGAAGGACCGCGTCGAGGATGCGCTCAATGCCACCCGCGCCGCGGTGCAGGAAGGCATCGTGCCGGGCGGCGGCACCGCCCTGCTGCGCGCCAAGAAGGCGGTCGGCAAGCTCACCAACGAGAACACCGACGTGCAGGCCGGCATCAACATCGTCCTGAAAGCGCTGGAAGCGCCGGTGCGGCAGATCGCCGAGAACTCCGGCGTCGAGGGCTCGATCGTGGTCAGCAAGATCATGGAGAGCAAGTCCGAGACTTATGGGTTCGACGCGCAGGAAGAGAAGTACGTCGACCTGGTCGACGCCGGCATCATCGACCCGGCCAAGGTCGTGCGCACGGCCCTGCAGGATGCGGCGTCCGTGGCCGGCCTGCTGATCACCACCGAGGCGATGGTGGCGGAGTTGCCGAAGGAGCCGGCGCCGGCAATGCCTGGCGGCGGTGGCATGGGCGGCATGATGTAAGCGGCTCAATCAATGGATCGAGGGCGGCCTTCAAGGCCGCCCTTTTTCATTGCGCCGCGGTCGGATCGTATTCGTAGATCCAGTCCTTGCTCAGCAAATCCGCTTTCGACTTCCCAAGCTTGTCGAGGCGCAGAAAACGCTTGAGGCGTGCCCAAGGCGAGCGCAGGTGAAAAACCTCGCCCTGCGCACGCGCGGCAAGCTGGATGCGCGCGGTGCGCGGTCGGCGCTCCGCCTCGTAAGCTGAAAGCGCGGCATCGACATCGTTCGGCCGCCGCGCCAGTTCGCGCGCCAGCACGTAGCCGTCCTCGATGCCCGCCGCGGCGCCTTGCGAGAGAAACGGCAGCATCGGATGCGCGGCGTCGCCAAGCAGCGTGACCCGGCCCCTGCCCCAGCGCGGCAACGGATCACGGTCGAACAAACCCCACTTGAAGCAGCGCCGCACCGCGCCGAGCAGCA
>JBAUHH010000377.1:0-7351 GCA_049680165.1 Pseudolabrys sp. | reverse complement strand
GATCAGGGCGGCCGCTCGGAAATTCACCTCGAAGAGGCGTTAGCCCCGATGGCGCCGGTGATGGATAACGCGCGCGGGCTGCAACTCGAGACCGGCAACGCCGGCCGCGACGTTCAGGCCGGTCTGGCCCTGCACCGACAGCGGCTGTAGCGTGATGGTGCGGTCGGAGCCGCCGACAAGCACGTTGGCGCCAGCACCCACGCCGACCGTGGCTTCCGCCGTCGCGCCGCCATAGGTGCCCGAAAGCGCGCCGAAGCGCTTGCTGGTGGGCGCATAAACCGCCCAGATCATCTTGCCGCCGGTGGTGACGCCAAGATCGAGACCGAATTTGGTGATGCTGCCGGTATAGGTTTCATGGCGACCCGATACCGACGACGTGAACGTGCACGCCATCTGCTTATGCGAGGTCACGACAAGGCCGACTCCGCCCGAGATGTCGCAGTCCAGCGTGCCGACCCGCGTGGCGGCCTGAGCCATCGGGCCGGGCGCCGCGATAGCGGCAACGGTCGCCATAGCGGCGAGAAAGCTCAATCGACGATACATTGAAGGCTCCTTTCTAAATCCAAGGTGATGGGGGGAAACGCCTTGGAACCATGGAAGTTCCATCACCCAACCCTATGATGTGCAAGGCCTAATAACGTCCTAACGGTCCACGAGAATCTGGTTGGGCGGGATCACAATATGGCAGCGCGCCCCTTCCGGCTCAAAGGTCCAGTCGACCTTCGCCTCGAGCGCGCGAGTCAGATTTCCCTCGATGACCAGGCTGCCGAAACCGCGCTTGCGGCGGGTTTTCACGCGCGGGCCGGATTGCTCCGTCCAGGTCAGATCGAGGGCATGGCCATTGGAAGTGTCCTGCTGCCAGCTGATTGAGACGCGCCCTTCCGGGACGGAAAGCGCCCCGTATTTGGCGGCGTTGGTCGCGAGCTCATGCACCGCGAGGCCAAGATTTTGCGCGGCTTCGGGCTTCAACGCGACCGGCGGTCCCTCCATCTGAATCTGGGTTTCGGCATCCTGCCGGTCGAGATAGCCGGCGAGCTGCGAGCGGATCAACTCCGACAACGACGCCCCGTGCCAGCTCTCGCGCACCAGCAGATCGTGCGACGCCGCCAGCGCCTGCAAGCGCGCACCGAACTGATCGAGAAAGGCGTCGATCGAGCCCACGTGGCGCGCGGTACGGCGCGCCATCGCCTGAATGACCGCGAGCAGGTTTTTCGAGCGGTGGGTGATTTCGCGCATCAGCAGGCGCAAATGCGCCTCGCCTTCCTTGCGTTCGGTGATGTCCACCGAGGCGCAGGTCAGCCCGACGATGGTGTCCGTGTCGTCGCGCAACGGTTCGACATGCAGGTCGAACCAGCGGGCTCCGGTGCCGTCGGCGATCGTGATTTCAGCGCTCTGCGGCGTTCCCGTCGTCAAGGCCGCGCGCTTGAGCGCGGCCACGGCTCCGCGGCTTGCCTCCGGAAAAATCTCTTCGTCGGTGTGGCCGACAATCTGCTCGATCGGGCGGCCGAGCATCGGGTTGGAGATGGAGAGATAACGCAGGTCGCAGTCCTGTGTGCAGACGGTGACGTGCGAGCCGCGCAGGGCCGTTTCGTAACGGGCAAATCGCGCCTTAAGGACGTTCAGCTCCTGCGCCTGCTCGGCGAGTTGCGTTTCAAATTGCTGCCGCTCCGAGCGCAGCCTCGCCAGTTCGCTTTCCGGGTCATCTGCCGCATTCCACGCCATTATACGGAACCTGTCTAAAACGTGTCTCGTGCCTGAGGCCTCTACATCACCTCACTACTCACTCCGAAGACTCGCACTGCGAGCTTCGATGAATGTTGGTCAAAGAATCCCGGCGATCAATTCGATCAAAGACGTAGCCGGCGATCAGGCGGTGGCCCTGCGCTCGCGCCGTTTGGCGTTGCGTTCGAACAAAAGCGCTTGGCTCAGCAGAGCTGACACGGTCGCCGGCTGGAACGGCTTGGCGATCAGGAATGCCGGTTCCGGCCGCTCGCCAGTGAGAAAGCGCTCGGGATAAGCGGTGATGAAGATCACCGGCACCTCGAACGCACGCAACAATTCGTTGACCGCATCGAGGCCCGAGCTGCCGTCGGCAAGCTGAATATCGGCCAGGATGATGCCGGGACGCTTGGCCTTGGCCATCGTCACGGCTTCCTTGTGCGTGCGGGCGACGCCGAGCACGCGGTGGCCGAGATTTTCCACCAGGCCTTCGAGATCGAGCGCGATGAAGGCCTCGTCTTCGATGATGAGGACGTCGGTTGCGATTTCGGCGGCGAGTTCGCGCCCGGATTCGTCAACCAGGTTGCGCAGCTTCGGAACGTCGACATCGAGCACTTTGGCCGCGTCGTCTTCCGAAAGCCCTTCGAGCGCAACCAGCAGGAACGCTTGCCGCGGCAACGACGTTATCTGGGCAAGATGCTTTTCGACCGGCAGGCTATCGGCGCTCGGCCCTTCCCGCCCGTTCAGGGAAACGGAATTCCACATCTTCGTGAACGCGCGATAGAGCCCGATCTGTGTCGAGCTGCGGGCGTCCAGCAAGGAGGGGTCCTCGATCAGAGCCTCCAGGACCGCCGCGACGTAGGCGTCGCCGGACGCCTGACTTCCCGCCACCGCCCGGGCGTACCGGCGCAGATAAGGAAGATGTTGGGCAACTGCTTGTGCTGTCGGCAAGAATCCCTCCCGATTGACATCAGCCACCCTGCTCGGGGGGCTGAGTTTCCCGAATATCGTCGTTCTTCGTCAACCGGCCAACGTGCCTGGGCCAAAAAAGTTCCTTGCAAGTGGAACCAATTGCCAATCCATGTGTTTCGCTTGGACAACCGGAGGGGGGCCCTAATCCGGTACCGGGACGGACTGCGGGGGTAACGAAGACAATGACCGATCGAAAGCCGCCAGGGCGACAAAATCCGATGGAAGCCGCAGCGACACGCAACAAAAAGACGCCGGTCAAGCTGAGCCGCGACATCCAGGCGAGGCTCGGCCAGCAACTTCGCGCCATGTACGACGACGTTGTCGAGCAAGGCGTCCCCGATCGTTTTGCCGACCTGCTCAACCGTCTCGACGACAGCGGGAACAAGGGGAAACCCTAATGGCGATTGACGAGTCCGTCCGCCAAGCCATCCTCGGCGCGGTACCCAGCCTCCGCGCATTCGCGATATCGTTGTGCGGCAGCGTGGACCGCGCGGACGACCTCGTGCAGGAAACGCTCGTGCGCGCGCTCGCCAATATCGATTCATTCCAGCCCGGCACCAACATGGCCGCGTGGCTGTTCACGATCCTTCGCAATCATTTCCGCTCCGAATATCGCAAGCGGCGCCGCGAGGTCGAGGATAGCGACGGCCATTACGCCGAGAGCCTGAAATCGCAACCCGAGCAATACGGCCGCGTCGAATTCTCCGAATTCCGCGCCGCGATGTCGAAGCTGCCGACCGACCAGCGCGAAGCGCTCGTCCTGGTTGGCGCGTCCGGGTTCTCCTACGAGGAAGCCGCGCATATTTGCGGCTGCGCGGTCGGCACCATCAAGTCGCGCGTCAATCGCGCGCGCACGCGCCTCGCCGAGCTGATGTCGATCGACGGCGCCGAGGACTTCGGCCCCGATCAGGCGACACGGGCGGTGCTTGTCGGCAATGACCGGAACTGACGCCGTTGGCGCGATACGCTGACGGTTGAGATAATTTCAAAAATAAAAGCCCCGCCCGGCCGAAGCCGCGCGGGGCTTTTGCATGGGAGCCGGTATCAGGGAACGGTCGGTCTGCGACCGCGCACCAGGCCGACAACGGCCGAAATCGCGAACAGGATGAGAGCCACGAAGAAAACCAGCTTTGCCGCCTCGATGGCGAAGCCGGCAATGCCGCCGAAGCCCAAAAATGCCGCGATCAAGGCGACGATCAGAAACGTTATTGCCCAGCCAAACATAACGATCCCTTTCCATTGTTAAGGATGTTACTGGGCAGAAAACGCAAGCGCGGACCCGATAGTTCCGTAGCGGCCGGAACCGTGGCAAACTTCGAAACGTTCAAATTCGAACCTAGTAAGGAGTGCGATCATGGCGCCCCGCCCGAATTGGAAGGGATTTCTCAAACTGTCACTGGTGTCCTGCTCGGTAGCGCTTTATTCCGCGACCAGCACCAGCCAACGCGTGCGCTTCAACATCATCAACAAGGGGACCGGCAACCGCATCCGTAATGAGGTTGTCGACGCCGAAACAGGCGAGCCGGTCGAGGATGAAGATCGCGTCAAAGGCTACAAGGTCGACAACGGCGATTATCTGCTGTTCGAGGACGACGAACTCGACAACGTCGCGCTCGAAAGCACGCACACCATCGACATCGACGAGTTCGTGCCGATTTCCGAAGTCGACCGCATCTATCTCGACGAGTCCTATTACATCGTGCCGCAGGATGAGGTTGCGCAAGAAGCGTTCGCTGTGATCCGTGAGGCCATGCGCAAGGAACAGCTGGCCGGGCTCGCCCGCGTGGTGGTCTACCGGCGCGAGCGCATCCTGTTGCTGCGGCCGCGCGGAAAAGGCCTGCTGGCGACGGCGTTGCGCTACAAGAACGAAGTGCGCGACGAGGACGACTATTTCGACGAGATCCCGGACATCAAGGTGCCGGCCGACATGGTCAAGCTCGCGACCCACATCCTCGAAACCAAGAAGGGCAAATTCCAGCCCGAGAAATTCGAGGATCGCTACGAGACCGCCCTGCTCGACCTGATCAAGGCCAAGAAAGCCGGCAAGCCGGCACCCACACCGTCCGAGCCGCGGCCGAGCAACGTCATCAATCTGATGGACGCCTTGCGCCGCAGCGCCAAAGCCGACCGTCGGCCCTCGTCTTCTTCCCGCAAGGCCAGCGCGCATCATCGCAAACGCACACCGGCGCGAAAGAAGGTAAGAAAAGCGAGCTAGCATGGCGGGGCTCAAGACCTATCGCGCCAAGCGCCGCTTCGGCCTGACCGCCGAGCCGCGCGGCAAAACTTCGCGCAAGCGCGGGCACGCTTACGTCATCCAGAAGCACGATGCGACGCGGCTGCATTACGACCTGCGGCTGGAGCTCGACGGCGTGATGAAAAGTTGGGCGGTGACGCGCGGGCCGAGCCTGGTGCCGGGCGAAAAGCGTCTCGCCGTGCAGGTCGAGGACCATCCGATCGACTACAACAAATTCGAAGGCACCATCCCCGAGGCCGAATACGGCGGCGGCACCGTGATGATCTGGGATCGCGGCAGTTGGGAGCCGCAAAACGATCCGCACCGCGGGCTCCAGAAAGGCCATCTCGACTTCACGCTGGACGGTGAGAAACTCAAGGGCGGCTGGCATCTGGTGCGCATGCACCGCAAGCCCGGCGAGAAGCGCGATAACTGGCTACTGATCAAGGCGCACGACGACGCCGAACGCGGCGCGCGCGACAAGGACATTCTGGAAGAGAAGCCGCTGTCGGTCGTGACCGGGCGCGACCTCGACGAGATCGCCAAGGGCAAGCGGATTTGGCACAGCAACCGGAAAAAGTCTGGCGGCAAGACAGCGGGCAAGGCGAAGCCGGCGCCAGCAAAATCGAAGTCCGGCAAACGTAAGCGTGCCGTTCGCACCTTGCAGAGCAAAGTCGTGGTGAAGCGCTCGAAGGCGCGCGCGCTCAATGGAAAAAACGCCACGCTCCCCGATTTCGTCGAACCGAATCTTGCCACGCTATCCGACAAGGCGCCGAGCGGGGATAACTGGATCCACGAAATCAAGTTCGACGGCTACCGCCTTCAGGCGCGGCTTGATGACGGCAAGGTCACGCTCAAGACCCGCAAAGGTCTCGACTGGACCGCGAAATTTCCGGCCATCGCCGCAACAATCAAGAAGCTCCCGGCCAAGACCGCATTGATCGACGGCGAGCTGGTGTCGGAGGGCGACGACGGCATTTCCAGCTTTTCCCTGCTCCAGCAGGACCTCAAGTCAAAGCGGCACGACCGCATGCGGTTTTATGCGTTCGACCTGCTGCATCGCGACGGCACGGATTTGCGGAAACTGCCGCTCGACGAACGCAAAGGCGCGCTCGCCAGGCTGCTCGCGCGCGTGCCGGAAAACGGCGTGCTGCGCCTGAGCGAGTCCATCGACGAGGCCGGGCCGACGCTGGTCAAGCATGCCTGCCGGCTTGGCCTCGAGGGCATCATCTCCAAGCGGCGCGATGCGCCCTACCGCTCCGGCCGCGGCCACGACTGGCTCAAGACCAAATGCTCGGATCGTCAGGAGTTCGTCGTCGCCGGATATGTGCCATCCTCGGCCGACCAACACGCGGTCGGGGCCGTAGTTCTGGGCTTCTACGACCATGACAAACTGCATTATGCGGGCCGCGTCGGCACCGGCTTTACCCACAAATCCGCGCGCGAGCTTTATCGCAAGCTATTGCCATTACAGACGAAAACCTGTCCGTTCGGCGCCGTCCCGACAGAAGAACGCGGCGCCCGCGCCGGCCGCTGGGTCACCCCAAAACTGGTCGCCGAGGTCGATTTTCACGGCTGGACCCACACCCAGCGCGTCCGCCAGGCTTCGTTTCAGGGGCTGCGCGAGGACAAGCCGGCGAAGGATGTCGTGCGCGAGGACGAGGCCATTGCCGCAACGAGCAAAGCGGCCGCTAATAAAACCGCGGTCAAACGCAGCAGTGCAGCGGCGCGCAAGCGCGCCGAGCCGGACACTGTTGGCGGCATCGCACTCAGTCATCCGGACCGCGTCTATTGGGACGACGTCGGGATCACCAAGCGCGACCTCGCCGAATTTTATGCCGGCATCTGGAAATGGATGAAGCCTCACGTCGTCGGACGCCCGATTTCGCTGGTGCGCTGTCCGGAAGGTGCTAAGGGCCAATGCTTTTTCCAGAAGCACGCCCACGGCATCAATGCCGAGCATCTCCATCTCGTCCCCGAGGAAGGCGATAAGATCATTTCGATCGACGACCTCGGTGGATTGATCTCGCTGGTGCAAGCGGGCGTGCTTGAAATCCACACCCGCGGCACGACCATTGACGATCGCGAGCAAGGCGACCGCATCGTGCTCGATCTCGATCCCGGCCCGGGCACGACGTGGGACGATGTGGTCGCTGCCGCGCGCGACGTGCGCAAACACCTCGCAGCGCTCAAGCTCACGAGCTTCCTCAAGACATCGGGCGGCAAAGGCCTGCATGTGGTAGTGCCGATCAAGGCGGCGCCGTGGGATCAAGTGAAGGCATTCACCAAAAAGGTCGCATTGGAAATGTCGCGGAAAAATCCCGATCGTTATCTTGCGACTGCTATCAAGGCAAAACGTAACAACCGCATTTTCATCGACTATCTTCGCAACAGCCGCGAGGCGACCGCGGTCGCGCCCTATTCCAC
>JBAUHH010000376.1:0-10265 GCA_049680165.1 Pseudolabrys sp. | reverse complement strand
CCTCGAAGCCGGACTCGTAGGTCTTCGACAGGTTTTGGACGGAAATGACAGGCCGCATGAGCTCATATCGGGCGAAGAGGGCGGGTGCGCTGGCATATAGCGGTCCGCGCGGCATATCGCCAGATCGCAAATGTCATGGCCGCCGCGGCGGGGGATGCCGCGGCGGCCAGGTCACATTCTTGCGTCCAGTCTATTCGACGACGCGGATGACGCGGCGCGTTCTCGGCTCGACGATCACGCGGTGATTATTGAGCACGGTGTAGCTGTAGGCGCGGGTGCTCGGGATCGTGCGCAACTCGACCGCCGACGGGACGGTGTAGCCGATCGCCACGTCGCCCTCGACCGCGATGGACGGAACGCTCTCACGCTGCACGTACGTCACCACTTCATCCGGCGGCGCGACGCCCGTTGTCTCGACGATGGTGGTTTGCGCGGAAGCGGCGCCCGCCGAAAGAAACAGAGCCGCGCCCGCGATCGTTGCCAGAGGTAACTTTCTCATGACCAGCCTCCAATTGTTTGCATGGTCATACCCAACCGCTTCGGCAGCGGTCCGTTCCGGTTCCATCGGAAGGCGCGCGTGGAACTTAAGCTAACGCGTTCAGATCGCTGAGCGTCCGCTTTGGGGCGAAATCAAGATATTCGTCCGGCACCTTGCCGCGGTTGATCCACACGCTGTTGAAGCCGACCGATGTGCCCGCCATCACGTCCCAGCGGTTGGAGGAAACGAAGGTCACATCGGCGGGTTTGCATTTGAAATAATCCGCGACCAGCGCGTAAACCTCGGGCCGCGGCTTGAACATCTTCAACGCATCGACCGACAGCACGCCGTCGAGATCGCCGCGCACGCCCGCGCCATCGACCGCGCCGTCGAGCATGGCCGGCGACCCGTTGGAGAGGATGCCGGTCTTGTGGCCTTTTGCCTTGAGCGATCGCAGCGCCGCGCGCGCGTCGGCAAACGCGTCGAGCTTGAAATAGGCGTCGAGCAATTTGGGCCTGAGCGCCTTGTTCACGGATGGCACGCGCGCCAGCGAATAATCGAGCGCGCGCTCGGTCAGCGTCCAGAAATCCACGTAGTGGCCCGCGAGCGTCAGCGTCCAGGTGTATTCGAGCTGCTTGGTGCGCCAGAGGTCCGACATGCGGTCGGCATCCGGGCCGGCCTCGCCGCGGAAGCGCGCAATGGCGGCGTGCACGTCGAACAAGGTGCCGTAGGCGTCGAATACGAAAATCGCCATTGATCGCTCCGATCAGCAAATGTCATTAGCTCTTTCGGGCATTGGCGCCCATGCTAACCTAGGGCTGAACGTAGCACGAGCAAGCCCGCGCGAACGCGCATGGCAGCGACGGAGATAGAGAATGGCGCCGGGGCAGAAGTGGTCGAAGACCTGGACCTTCTACGAAGGTGATTGGCACGAAGGTAATCTGCCGATCATGGGCGTGCGCACACACGCCGCCTGGCTCTGCTCGGTGGTGTTCGACGGCGCGCGCGCCTTCGAAGGCACCACGCCCGATCTCGATCTGCATTGCGCGCGCGTCAACGCCTCGGCCAAAACAATGCAGTTGAAGCCGGTGGTCCCGGCCGGGCAATGGCTCGATCTCTGCGCCGATGGCATGAAGCGCTTTGACAAGAATGCCGCGCTTTATATCCGGCCGATGTATTGGGCAGAGCACGGTGGCTCGCTCCTGATCGCGCCCGATCCGGAATCGACCAACTGGTGCCTGTCGATCTACGAGGCGCCGATGCGCCCGGCGGAAGGATTTTCGCTCACGCTCTCGCCCTATCGCCGGCCGACGGTGGAAAGCATGCCGACCGACGCCAAGGCCGGCTGCCTTTACCCGAACAACGCGCGCGCCATGACCGAAGCGAACTCGCGCGGCTTCGACAACGCCGTCGTCTGCGACATGCTCGGCAATGTCGCCGAGCTCGCCACCTCCAACGTGTTCATGGCGAAGGACGGCGTCGTCTACACGCCCGCGCCGAACGGCACCTTCCTCAACGGCATCACGCGGCAACGCATCGTCAAGCTGTTGCGCGACGCCGGCGTTAGCGTGGTCGAGACCACCTTGCGCTACAAGGATCTCGAGAGCGCCGACGAGATCTTCCAGTCCGGCAATTACATCAAGGTTCTGCCGGCGACCCGCATCGGCGAACGCTCGTTGCAGCCGGGGCCGCTTTATCGCAAGGCGCGCGAGCTCTATTGGGCTTACGCGCACGGATAAAGCATGGCTCTGACGACGCGGCTCACGCAAAAGCTTGGCATCGAGCATCCGGTCATTTCCGCGCCGATGGCGTTCGCCGCCGGCGGCAAGCTCGCCGCCGCGGTGACGGAAGCCGGCGGCTTCGGCATCATCGGCGGCGGCTACGGCGAGCCGGAATGGCTGGAGCAGCAGTTCAAGGCGGCCGGCAATGCGCGCGTCGGCTGCGGCTTCATCACCTGGTCGCTGGCGCGCCAGCCCAAGGTGCTCGATCAGGTGCTCGCGCACGCGCCGGCGGCAATCATGCTGTCCTTCGGCTCGCCCCGCCCATTTGCCGCCGCGATCAAGGCGGCGGGCGCGCTGATGATCTGCCAGGTGCAGACCATGGCGCATGCGCGCGAGGCGGTCGCGGCCGGCGCCGACATTATTGTTGCGCAGGGCGCGGAAGCGGGTGGGCACGGCGCGCTGCGCGCGACCTTCACGCTCGTCCCGGAGATCGCCGATTATCTCGCCAAGAACGCGCCGCGGACTTTGCTGGCGGCGGCGGGCGGTGTCGCCGACGGGCGCGGGCTTGCGGCGGCGCTGATGCTCGGCGCCGACGGCGTGCTGGTCGACTCGCGCTTCTGGGCGAGCAAGGAAGCGATCGTGCCGGAGCGCTTCCAGCAGGCGGCGATCGATTCCGATGGCGATGCCACCATCCGCACCACCGTGGTCGACGCCGTGCGCAAGAAGGAATGGCCGGCGGAATTCACCGCGCGTGTGATGAAGAACAGGTTCGTCAATGACTGGCACGGCCGCGAGGCCGAACTCGCCGCGCCGGACAACGCACCGCGCGAGCTCGATCGTTATAGTCGCGCCTGGCAATCCGGCGACATCGACAACACCGGCGTGTTCTTCGGCGAGGCAGCGGGCCTCATTCACGACGTTCGTCCGGCCGCCGACATCCTGCGCGCCATCGTGACGGAAGCCGAGCGCGCGCTCGCGCGCGGCTAAATCAACTAGCGTCGTTACTGGCAGACCCGCCCGGCGGTGTCGCAGTTCGGCAGCGTTCGCGACATGTCGAAAATGTAGTGGCGCTGGTCGAGCGTCGACAGCATGTCGACGCTGTGGAAGCCGGATTTCATTGCCGGCTCCAGAAACCTCCAGGTCGACAGCATCTTGAAAACGAATGGATCGCTTAATGCGCCGGCGATCGTCAGTGTCGGGAAAGACCTGGCATCGCCGGCGCCGGTTTCCTGCGACGAAACACGTACCGCGTAGCCGCTCGCGAGCAGCGACGCGGCGAATTGCCTGGCGAAAGCGGCGCGCCCAGAGGGCGTCTTTGGTTCCGCTCGCAGCGGGCGCGGCGCCGCTCGCGGCGCGGGCGGGGCTTTAGGGTTCTCACGGCCTGCGTCTGTCGAAAACGGGACTTTCAGATTTTGCACGGCTTGCGCAAATGCCGCGCCCGGCAGCATGCAGAGCGCGGCGCAACAGAGACAGAACAACACGTTGCGGCAAAACGCGGCGAGTTTGGCTGTGTTCGGCATAAGAGGGGAAAGAGCGCGCATGACTTGCGCCGCTTGTAGCACGACCGTTCCTCGCGCGTCATGACCGCTCATGTTGGACCTCGGTCTAACTCGACTTTGCTGCGTCGAAGATTAACTCTCGATGATTGCCGCGGAGCATTCGACGGATGCGGACGCAAGCCCGGCGGTTAAGACGCAATTTGCCGCATGCCGGTTTCAGATACGTCAACGGAAGCGGAATCCGAGGTATCACAATAAGGAGCGGCGCGTCATGAGTACCAAACACTCGCATGGAGATTTCCAAAATAACTCACCGCAAACGAAAGGCGGATTGAAACGGCGGGATCTGCTGTTGAGCGGAGGCTCGCTTGTTGCAGCGTCGGCGCTGTCGGCCGCCGGACTGACGGCCCCCGCGGAGGCGCAGCAAAGAGCATCGGCGCAAGACGGTCAGCGGCCGAACATTGTCGTCATCATGGGCGACGACATCGGCATGTGGAACATCGGCGCCTATCACCGCGGCATGATGGCAGGCCGCACGCCGAATCTCGACAAGCTCGCGGCCGAAGGCATGCTGTTCACCGACTACTATGCCGAAGCGAGCTGTACGGCGGGACGCGCCAACTTCATCACCGGCGAGCTGCCGATCCGCACCGGCATGACAACGGTCGGCCAGGCAGGCGCGCCCACCGGACTCCCGGCAGAGGCTGTAACGATTGCCACCGCGCTGAAAGGAATGGGCTACGCCACCGGCCAGTTCGGCAAGAACCATCTCGGCGACAAGAACGAGTTTCTGCCGACAGTGCATGGCTTCGATGAGTTCTTTGGGTATTTATATCACCTCGACGCAATGGAAGACCCGGCGCATCCCGCCTATCCGCAGGAGTTGCTGAACAGGGTTGGCCCACGCAACATGGTTCACTCGTATGCAACCAACGTCGACGATCCGACAGTGGATCCGCGCTGGGGCAAGGTCGGCAAGCAGAAGATCGAGGACGCTGGAACGCTTTATCCCAAGCGGATGGAGACCGTGGACGACGAAATCCGCGACCTGGCGCTCAAGTTCATCGACAAGGCCAAGGCCGACAACAAGCCGTTCTTCGTCTGGCTCAATCCGACGCGCATGCACATCGTCACCCACCTGTCGGAAAAATACGAAAAGATGCGCAACTCAAAGAATGGCTGGACCATCCACGAAGCCGGCATGGCGCAACTCGATGACGACGTTGGTCTGGTAATGCAGAAACTCAAGGACCTGGGCGTCGACGACAACACCATTGTCGTTTTCACCACGGACAACGGCACCGAGGTCTTCACGTGGCCGGACGGCGGACAGACGCCGTTCGCGCAGAGCAAGGGCACGGTCATGGAAGGCGGCTTCCGCGTGCCGGCGATGATCCGCTGGCCGGGCAAGGTGCCGGCCGGCAAGGTCGAGAACGGCATTATCTCCGGGATGGATTGGTTTCCGACGTTCCTGGCCGCCGCCGGCAACCCGAACATCGCCGAAGAATTGAAGAAGGGTAAGAAGATCGGTGACCGCACCTACAAGTGTCACCTGGACGGGTACAATCAGTTGGACATGATCACTGGCAAGGGGCCGTCCAATCGCCACGAAATCTGGTACTTCGGCGAAAGCGAACTCGGCGCAGTGCGCATCGATGACTACAAATTTCGTTTCATCGATCAACCCCAAGGTTGGCTGGGTGACAAAACCAAGCCTGACGTGCCCTATATCACCAACCTTCGTTTGGATCCGTTCGAACGCACAGGCTGGCCCAATGACGGGACCAAAGAGGGAGGGCAGCAATACTTCGACTGGTTCAAATATGAATTCTGGCGCTTCGTATTTGTCCAGCAGGAAGTGGAGAAGCTGGCCAAGACGGCGATCGAGTTCCCGCCGATGCAAAAGGGCGCGAGCTTCAACCTCGATGCCGTCAAGGCGAAAATCGCCGCCGCTCAGACGGCAATCGGCAGGTAAGGATGTCACGGCGATTTGCGGGCGCCGTCATTGCGGCGCCCGCTGCCGTTCTGACAGCGGCTGGAAATTTCCCGCGCAGCCGGTGAATTGAGAAATTATTGGTGCCCTGGCCGCGGCGGGATCGGCGCAGTGCGGCCGCGCAGGTCGTAGACGCGCGCGTAGCTCACGCCTTCGCGCTCGATGTCGGCGATGACCGGCGCCGGCAGCTCGCGGCAATAGAACACGCCAAGCTCCATCGCGAAGTCGGCGTCGTTGACTTCCCAGGTCGTGTCGAATTTTTTGCCGAGCTCGACTTCTGCCGGCGCCCACGGCCCGCAATAGGCGACCACCCATTTTCGGCCGGCGGGCGGTTGCAGGTTTTTTGCGGCGACGAAGGCGTGCAGTTTGTTGGATGCCTGTTTGAACGCGAGACCCCAGTAATCCAGCATGTATTTGCCGTGCGCCGCGCGCACGCCGCCGGAGACCCAGTTGAAGGCGGTGTACTGGTACGGATGCAGCCGCACCATATCGATGATGGGAAGCGTCACGCCGCCGATGAAGATGAGCGCGAGTGCGCCGAGCGCCGCCTTGCCGAGCGGGCGCGCTTTACCGGCAAGCCACGCGCCCGCCAATCCGCCGAGCACGGCGAACGGCGGTATCACGAACACGAAATGGCGCACGCCGTTATAAAGCGCCGGGCGCGCCACCATGGCGATCGCGATCGGCATCACGGCCGAAAGCGCGACGGTCACAAGAACGGCGCGGCGGTTGAGCAGAAGATTTTTACGCGCGGCTGCGATAAGCGCGCCAATGAGGCCCGCAGTCCCGAGCGCGAGCATGATTTCCGGGAGCTTGAGCGCGAAAAGATGCGGCAGGTAGGTTGCCGGCATGTTCGGCACCGGGATCAGCACGCCCTCGTACAGTTCCTTCCACGGCTTCTCGAAGAACTTGTCGAAGTATTCGGTGGCGTAGATCGGGTTGAGCGGCGAGACGATCGACCACGGCCACAGCAATCCCATCATCAGATAGGCGAGCACCAGCGCCGGCAGCGTCGCCAGGAAGAATTGCCCGAAGCGCGTCGCCGCCGCGCGAAAGCCGATGCTGCGGCTCTCACCGATCACGATCGACAGCAGCGCAAGGAAAACGGTGGGCGCCGCAATCACCGCAAGGATGCGCGATCCGAATGCCAGCCCAAGCCCGACGCCGGCGAGCGCCACCGCGCGCGCATCCGGCTGCGGATAGGCTTCGAGCGCGCGCACGACGCCGTAGGTGAGCACGATCATGGCGGTGGCGAAGGGCGCATCCTTCGCGTTCATGAACATGTGGCCGTAGTAGATCGGACAGGCCGCGAGCAGCGCGAGCGCGATCAGACCCGCGAGCGGCCCGCCGATGCGGCGGGCGAGCCGCCACGTTACCGCCAAGCCGACGAGGCCGACGATCGCGCCGATGAGCCGCCGCGTCTCGAACAGATCGAACGGCAACACCTTGGCGGCGAGCGCGGCGGTCATGTCGAAGCCGCCGCCGTATTTGTAGAGATTGACGAACGACAGCGCGCGCGTGTCGGCGAAACCCGAGCCGTAGAGCTTGAGCAGCAGGTCGCCGTACTGCGAGTGCGTGTAATCGTCCCAGCCGAGGCCGTAATCGCGGAAGGTTATCCCCGCGACCAGGGTAAGGATGAGAAGAAGAACAACCGCCAGGAAATCGGCGGAGAACAAGGGAGAAGAATTCTTGTTCTCGCCGGGATTTCGCAGGTGTTCCTACCCGAGGTTAAGCTGGTCGATCGGACGAACTATTTGCTCGCGGCCGTGAACATCTCGTTGACGTGTTCCCAGTTCACGAGGTGATCGACGAAAGCCTTCAGGTAGTCCGGCCGGCGGTTGCGGTAGTCGATGTAATATGAGTGCTCCCAGACGTCGCAGCCGAGGATCGGTTTTGCGCCGTGAACAAGCGGACTTTCGCCGTTCGCGGTCTTCATCACGGCGATTTTTCCATCCTTCACCGCCAGCCAGCACCAGCCGGAGCCGAACTGCGTGACGCCGGCCTGAACGAAATCTTCCTTCATTTTCGCGACCGAACCGAGGTCGGACGTGATTTTCTTTTCCAGATTGCCCGGAATCTTGTCGCCGCCGCCGTTCGGCTTCATCCACTGCCAGAAATGCGTGTGATTGTAGTGCTGTCCGGCATTGTTGAAGAGCCCGGCATTCTTGCCGAACGAGCCCTTCACGATCTCTTCGAGGGATTTGCCCTCGAAGCCGCTGCCTTCCAGAAGCTTGTTGCCGTTGTCGACATAAGCCTTGTGGTGCTTGTCGTGGTGATATTCCAGCGTTTCGCGCGACATATAGGGCGCGAGCGCATCATGGGCATAAGGCAGTTCTGGCAGCGTGAACGGCATTGCATCCTCCTCGTCCGGCAAACTCTGTGAAATAAGCCACCCGCCAAGTGAAACCGGCACGTCCCTGCGGGAGTTCCATTTTAATTAGGCGCTGGCGGGCGCGGCGGCAACGGCTGATACGCGTCATTGGTGGCGCGGGTCCAAGTGCCGCGGCGCGTACGACCGCACGACACATTGCAATAATGTCACGGTCCCACAGCCTTGCGAGCGCGGCGGTGGCGGCCTTTGGTGTTAATCGGGTATGAAGGTCTTGGCTGGTATTTTAACGCTGGCGGTTGTGGCCGTCGCCGGAAAATGCCAAAATTGTTTGCAGTTACAATGATTTAGTGCAAGGGCGCGAGATTCAACTTAGGCTTTTGGGCCGGGTTGAAAGCTGATCGGGGTTCAGGAGAGGGCAGAGCCGCGTATGGTCGTGTTGTTGTTCATTTGCAGCGTTATCTGCGTTGTCGGCGGCGCTGCGGCGGTCGGGCTGGGAATCCCGGTCAAGGAATTCAGTTTCGGTAACACGCTGATTTTGGGCGGTATCATCGCCTTCGTCGGCGGTCTGATCCAATTCGGTCTTGGCCTCGCGGTCATTCATCTGCAACGCATTATGGACGCCTTGTCGGCGCGCCCGCCGGTGCGTGTCGGCCGCGCGATGGAGCCATTCGACCAGCTTGCGCCCATGGCTGCGCGCCCAGCACAAGGCCGGGTTCCTTTCCCGTCGCGGCCGTCGTCTTCCGCGCCTGAGGCAGCGGCGGTTTCACCGCCTGCGCCGGAATCCGTCGTGCCTGAGGCTCAGGTTACGCCCGCGCTGCGCAATCCCGACGAGCCGCCATTGGTCGACGAGGACGCAGACGCGCCGTTGTCGCCGCAGCAGAGTCCGGCGCCCGCTGTCGGACTCCCTCCGGAAAATGCCGATCAAACGCGCCTGGCGCAGACAGCGTCTGCGGCCGAGTTCAGCGAGGATTGGCGCGCTTCAGCGCCGGCAACCCGCTCGCCGCAGACCACGTTTTTCGACGACATGTGGCCGGCGGAGACGCCCCGCGTGCCCAGGCTGGCTGAAGAGCCGCAGCAACAAGAGCAGAGAATGGATGTCGCAAACGAAGCCAAGCCGTTCCAGGCGGAACCGCCGATGCGGGCGCCGACGAGCGACGTGCATGCGGTCGCCATTCTCAAGTCCGGCGTGGTCGACGGAATGGGCTACACGCTTTATGTCGACGGCTCGATCGAAGCCGAGCTCCCGCAAGGAAAGCTGCGCTTTGCCTCAATCAATGAACTGCGCGCCCATCTCGAGCGGGGCTCCTGATCCGTAAAGCGCGCCGAGGCCAACCGCCCGGGCAGGCGCGCTTGTCCCGCGCTTAGTTGCTGCTTTTTACAGCAATATCCGAAGAATACATGCGAAAATCGCGCAATCTCTTCTTGCGGAGATTGCAGCGCGCTAATAGCATTACTGCGAATACAAATTTCGATCTTATATTCGCGACATTGGCGCTAGCAGCTTAACCGAGCAACATGCGGCTGTTGGGCCGCCACGCAGGACAACTCCGATGAGCGATACGTCCGCCCATGGAAATTTCATCGAACTGACCGCGGAGATCGTGTCCGCTTATGTCAGCAATAATACGGTGGCTGCCGGCGATATTCCGAGCTTGATCAATCAGGTGCACGGCGCGCTTTCGCGCGTGTCCGGCGGCTCGAGCGAAGTCCCGGCAGAACCGCTGAAACCCGCGGTGTCGGTGAAGAAATCGATCGCGCCCGACTACATCGTCTGCCTTGAAGACGGCAAGAAGTTCAAATCGCTCAAGCGCCACCTGCGCACGCAATACAATATGACGCCCGAGCAATATCGCGACAAATGGAGCCTCGGCGCTGACTATCCGATGGTCGCGCCGAATTACGCCGCTGCTCGTTCGCAGCTCGCGAAGCAGATGGGCCTAGGCCAGCAGCGCCGCCGCCGCTCGAAGTAAGTTCACCAAGGGACGCGCGGGGGGTTGCTCCGCGGCGCCACGGGCGCCGAACTTCCCGCGGCTCATTACTGCTTCTGTGGAAAGTTCAGGCAGCCCGCTCCCTATCGCCACGAAAAATTGAGTGTATTCCCAATATCTTAAATCTGACGCAAGCTAACTTTGTCCACGCCGCCTTGATTTAGGCGTTTACATAGGTAATTAATCGCACTTGTATACTTGACTTAGCAATTTCGGGTCAGGTAGGTGGGGAAGCGACAGGGCAGCGCGGTTTG
>JBAUHH010000375.1:0-4273 GCA_049680165.1 Pseudolabrys sp. | reverse complement strand
GCTCAACATCATCGCCATGCTGATCGTGCTGGTGGCGCTGGTGCACCTCGCCAACGGCATCCTGAGCCTATTGCCCGACGTCGCCGGCGCAGCCGTGACCTTGCAGCGCGTGCTGGGCATCGTCATGGCGCCGGTGTGCTGGCTGATGGGGATTCCGTGGGATCAGGCCGTCACAGCCGGCGCGCTGATGGGCATCAAGACCGTGCTCAACGAATTGATCGTCTATGTCGAGCTTGCCAAGCTTCCGGCCGGCGCGCTCGATGATCGCTCGCGTCTCATCATGCTTTATGCAATGTGCGGCTTCGCCAATTTCGGCTCGCTCGGCATCATGATCGCGGGATTGTCGACGATGGCGCCGGAGCGCCGCGCCGACGTCATCTCGCTCGGCGGCAAGTCGATCGTCTCCGGCACGCTGACGACCTGCCTCATGGGCGCGATTGTGGGTGTGTTGAACTGATTTCTGTCGTCCCGGGCAAGCGAGCGCTGGCGAGCGCGACCCGGGACCCATAACCCCTGTGGCCAAGAGACGGACAGACAGGGATTATGGGTCCCCGCCTTCGCGGGGACGACAATTACGGACTTACCCAATGCGACTAGCCGCTATCCTGATTGCCTTTGCAATTTTGTCCACTTCCCTCCCCGCGTCCGCGCGCACGATTCACATCGTCGCGTTCGGCGACAGCGCCACCGAAGGCTGGCTGGTCGCGAAAAAGGACGCCTACCCCACCCAGCTCGAGGCCGCGCTGCGCGCCAAGGGTTACGACGTGCGCGTGCACAATGCCGGCGTCAGCGGCGACACGACGACGGTCGCATTGAAGCGGCTCGATGCGGCGATCGATCCGGGCACCGACATCGCCATCGTCGAATTCGGCACCAACGATTTGCGCCTGCACCGGCCAATGAGCGCCGTGCGCGCCAACCTCACGGAAATCGTCCGCACATTGCGCAAGCGCAACATCGAAGTGCTGCTGATCGGCCTGGGATCGTTGAATCTATCGGACGTCGCAAAATCGAACGACGTCGCCTACACCCAGTGGAAATTGCCAGCCGGTAAATACCGCGCGCGTGACGGGCAGCACTTCAACGCTGAAGGTTACCGTATCGTGATTGGCCGCATGTTGCCGCAGGTCGAGGCGCTGGTTCACCGAAAACGTCGTTGAGGGCGCGAAATGGCCGTTCCGGCACAAGCCCGAAGAATTATTCGGTCGATAGAAGCCAACCCGTCGCAGGCGCCATTCCTCGCCAGAAGGCTTGCGCGATCCAAAGCCGCGCCATTCCCTCCAGTTCGCGCGCATAGTCGAGACCGCCGGCATCGCGTGCGTCGAAGCCAATATCTTTCGCCAGCCGGATAACCTTTGCTTTCGCATCTTCGTCATCGGCGGCGACGAACTGAAGTGGCTTTGTCCGCCAATCAGGAGCTCGTGCCATAACCGCGGCGCCGACTTGATTGAACGCTTTAACCACCTTGGCAGCGGTTTTGCCGGCGATGAGTCTCGCGGCCGACTGGTCCGCCGCAACGAGCGGCGCGAGATTATTCCGGAAGTCATAGGGATTGATGCAATCGACAAGCACCTTGCCATTCATGGCGCCGCATTCCGAGAGCACGCTGTCGACGGCACCCCAATTAATCGCGAGAATGACGATCTCGGCGTTAGAAACGGCCTCGCCAACAGTCTTCAGCGGTACGCCGTCGTCGTTCGCGTATTTTGGATCGCGAGGATTGCGAACGCCATAAACGACATCGTATCCTGCCGCCGCTATATTTGGCGCCAGCGCTTTGCCGACATTGCCCTTTCCGATAACTGCTACGCGCATGAAATCCCTTTCTTTCTAATCTTCGGACACTAGCCACGGACGGCGTGCCGTCTGCGCCTGCTGCAAATATCGTGAGACATGTGGATTTTTCTCGCCCTACCTCACAGTTTCTGTTCGCTTTCACGCGGATTTGAGATCGATGCTGCAATGTGTGCGCAGCTGTCCGGCGAGAATGAAATCAATCGCAACGAAACCGATCGATTGGCGGGCACATTTCAACTCGGCGAGCACGCGGCTCGCGTGCCGCCGAGATTTATCGGGTCTGGGGGCGCTAAGGTCAGTGCAGACGGAATTCGCCGTTTATCGCGCGCAGCTCCGCCGGCTTGATCAGCTTGCAATGCGCGACCTGCACCGAATGCAGCGGGCCTTCCAGCTTCTCCTGCCAGAACGCCAGAAAGCGCTGTAACTCGGGGAATTGCGGGAACATGTCATAGGCCTGCCAGACATAGCTCTGCAGCAGCCAATGATGATCCGGACGCCGGTACAGGATGTGCGCGGTGGTGAGGCCGTAGCCGGCCACCTGCTTTTGGAAGTCCTTGTCCGACGCGCCCATGGCAGCCCTCCACGAATCATGTCCGGCCTCATCGATTGTCGCTGGCGGCCGGGCTATGACAAGTCGCGATAGAGAAAAAGGTTCGCAATCAAGGCCTTAGCAGCCAGGTTCCGAGACCGCTAACAGCGCGGCTGACGCGCGTTAACCTATTCTTTAAATTGTTGGCACTCTGGAAAAGCGAGTGCTAAAAAATCTCCCGTTGCCCCTTGTGGGGGCAAATGCCGCCACCATGTGGTGGTGAGGTGCCGGCCGGGGGACTAGCCGGTGCCCAGAAAAGCGAAAACGTCCAATAACTTAGGAGGACTGCCATGAAGTTCCGCCCGCTTCACGACCGCGTCGTCGTCAAGCGCGTCACCGCCGATGAGAAGACCGCCGGCGGCATCATCATTCCCGACACCGCGCAGGAAAAGCCGAGCCAGGGCGAGATCGTCGCCGTGGGCCCCGGCGGCCGCGACGAGGCCGGCAAGCTGATCCCGATCGATCTGAAGGTCGGCGACACCGTGCTGTTCGGCAAATGGTCGGGCACCGAAGTCAAAATCGACGGTCAGGATCTCCTGATCATGAAGGAAAGCGACATCATGGGTGTCATCGAAGGCGGCGCCGCCGCCCGCAAGAAGGCCGCCTAAAGCTGCCGACACCAATCTGACATCAGAGGAACAGACACAATGGCTGCGAAAGACGTAAAATTCTCAGTCGATGCCCGCGACCGTATGCTGCGCGGCGTCGACATCCTCGCCAATGCGGTGAGGGTGACGCTCGGCCCGAAGGGCCGCAACGTCGTGCTCGACAAATCTTTCGGCGCTCCGCGCATCACCAAGGATGGCGTGACGGTGGCGAAAGAAATCGAGCTGGAGGACAAGTTCGAGAACATGGGCGCACAGATGGTGCGCGAAGTGGCCTCGAGGACTTCCGACACCGCCGGTGACGGCACCACGACCGCGACGGTTCTTGCCGCTGCGATCGTCAAGGAAGGTTCGAAGGCGGTTGCCGCCGGCATGAACCCGATGGACCTCAAGCGTGGCGTCGATCTTGCCGTCGAGGCGATCGTCGAGCACCTCAAGGCCAACTCCAAGAAGGTCACGTCGAACGAAGAGATCGCCCAGGTCGGCACGATTTCGGCCAACGGCGACGCGGAGATCGGCAAATTCCTTGCCGACGCCATGAAGAAAGTCGGCAACGAGGGCGTGATCACGGTCGAAGAAGCCAAGTCGCTCGAGACCGAGCTCGACGTCGTCGAAGGCATGCAGTTCGACCGCGGCTATATCTCGCCGTACTTCATCACCAACGCCGACAAGATGCGCGTTGAGATGGAAGACCCCTACCTGCTGATCTACGAGAAGAAGCTGTCGGGCCTGCAAGAGTTGCTGCCGCTGCTCGAAGCGGTGGTGCAGACCGGCAAGCCGCTGCTGATCGTGGCTGAAGACGTCGAGGGCGAGGCGCTTGCCACGCTCGTCGTCAACAAGCTGCGTGGCGGCCTCAAGGTCGCGGCCGTGAAGGCGCCGGGCTTCGGCGATCGCCGCAAGGCCATGCTGCAAGACATCGCTGTTCTGACCGGCGGCCAGGCGATCTCGGAAGATCTCGGCATCAAGCTCGAGAACGTGACGCTCAAGATGCTCGGGCGGGCCAAGAAAGTGATGATCGACAAGGAGAATACGACGATCGTCAGTGGTTCGGGCGACAAGAAAGATATTGCGGCCCGCATTGCGCAGATCAAGGCGCAGATCGAGGAGACCACGTCGGACTACGACAAGGAGAAGCTGCAGGAGCGGCTGGCGAAACTCGCCGGCGGCGTTGCGGTGATCCGCGTCGGCGGCGCCACCGAGGTCGAGGTGAAGGAGCGCAAGGATCGCGTCGATGACGCGATGCATGCGACCCGCGCCGCGGTCGAGGAAGGCATCCTGCCCG
>JBAUHH010000374.1:0-11316 GCA_049680165.1 Pseudolabrys sp. | reverse complement strand
GCGGCGACGCGATGGTGGCAGGCGAGGCAAAGCTCGAAGCCGCCGCCGAGCGCCGTGCCGTTAATGGCGGCGACCCACGGCTTGCCGCTGGTTTCCAGCCGCCGATAAGTGAGCGACAGTTTGCGGCTCTCGTCGAACAGCATCGCAGCCGCTGCTTCGTCGCCCTGGTTCTTGGCCATGGTGGAGAACACGTCCATCAGGCGCTCGAGCAACGTGAGATCGGCGCCGGCGGAGAACGTGGCCTTGGCCGAGGTGATGACCGCGCCCTTGATGGCGGCGTCGTTCGCCACCTTGTCGACCATCTCGCCGATTTCCTCGATCACCGAGAGCGTGATCACGTTCATGGTGTGATCGGGCATGTCCCAGGTGATGAGCGCGATGCCGTCGGTGTCGACGTCGAAGGTGAAGTTCGCCATGGGGCCCCTCAGTAAGGTTCGCCGCTTTTTCTTGTGTAGCGCGCGCCTTTTTCGTCGCGCACCACCATCATGTCGATCTCGGAGTAATGCGCCTTTTCGGACGGCGCGCGCGTGCCGACCTCGATGAACACGGCATCGCGATCCGAACGATTGACGATGCAATGACCGTCCGGCACGCCCGCCTTCCAGGCCGCGGCGTCGCCGGGCTTCAAAACGGTCTCGCCCTCGTCCTCGCGCAGCACGACCTCGCCTTCGAGCACGTACACGAGTTCGTCTTCGTTCTCGTGCCAGTGGCGCTGCGAGGACGCCGCGCCGGGCTTGAGCGTGCAGACATTGACGCCAAAATGCGTGAGGCCGGCGGCGCGGCCGAGCCGCTTGCGCGAGCGCCCCTCGACCGCTTTGTTGAACGGCGCGGGATAGCCGGTCGACGTGTCGACCGGAATTTTATCGATGTCGATTTTCGGCATTCGCTGCGCTCACGAAGCCCGTTCGATGATGGTCGCGGTGCCCATGCCGGCGCCGATGCAGAGCGTGATGAGCGCGGTGTTGACGTCGCGCCGCTCCATCTCGTCGATGGCGGTGCCGAGGATCATCGCGCCGGTGGCGCCGAGCGGATGGCCCATGGCGATGGCGCCGCCGTTGACGTTGAGCTTGGAGTTGTCGATGTCGAACGCCTGCATGAAACGCAGGACCACCGAAGCAAACGCTTCGTTGACTTCGATGAGATCGATGTCGTTGAGCGTCATGCCGGCTCTCTTGAGAACTTTCTTCGTCACATCGACCGGACCGGTGAGCATGAGCGCCGGCTCCGAGCCGATGTTGGCGAAGGCGCGGATGCGCGCGCGCGGCTTGAGATTGGCGGCGCGGCCGGCCTTCTTGCTGCCGACCAGCACGGCGGCGGCGCCATCGACGATGCCGGACGAATTGCCGGCGTGATGCACATGGTTGACCGCTTCGACCTCCGGATGCGCCTGCACCGCGACCGCGTCGAAGCCGCCGAGTTCGCCCATCTGCACGAATGCCGGCTGCAACTGCGCCAGCGACTGCATCGTGGTGGTCGGGCGCATGTGTTCGTCTTTGGCGAGGATAGTGAGTCCGTTGACGTCTTTCACCGGCAGCACGGAATGCTTGAAGCGGCCCTCGTCCCACGCCTTCGCCGCGCGCTGCTGGCTCTCCACCGCGTAGGCGTCGACATCATCGCGGGAGAAACCGTATTTGGTCGCGATCAGATCGGCCGAGATGCCTTGCGGCATGAAATAGGCCGGGACCGCGATCGACGGATCGACCGGCCAGGCGCCGCCGGCCGCACCGATGCCGACGCGGCTCATCGACTCGACGCCGCCGCCAATCGCCATCTCGTGCTGGCCAGACATGATTTCCGCCGCGGCAAAATTCACCGCGTCGAGACCGGACGCGCAGAAGCGGTTGATCTGGAGGCCCGGCACGCCGTTGCCGTAACCGGCGGAGAGCGCCGCCACGCGCGCGATGTTGCCGCCGGCCTCGCCGACCGGATCGACGCAACCGAGGATCACGTCATCGACCAGTTCGGGATCGAGCTCGTTGCGCTTGCGGAGGCCAGCGAGCGCCTGCGTCGCCAGATTAAGCGCAGTCACCTCGTGCAGCGAGCCGTCGACTTTGCCGCGGCCACGCGGCGTGCGTACGTGGTCGTAGATATAGGCGTCCGTCATCGGCATTCTCCTGCGCGCTCAAAGGCTGCGCGCGATCAGCAATTTCATGATCTCGTTGGTGCCTGCATAGATGCGAAATACGCGGGCATCGCGATACATGCGCGAGATCGGGTATTCGTCCATATAGCCATAGCCGCCGAACAATTGCAGGCAGCGGTCGATCACATTGCCTTGGGTATCGGTGAGCCGGTATTTGGCCATCGAGGCGGTCACGGTGTCGAGCTCGCCCTTGACGTGGCGCTCGATGCAATGGTCGAGAAATACCTGGGCGATGGTCGCCTCGGTCTTGCACTCGGCGAGCACGAACTGGGTGTTCTGGAATTCGATGATCGCCTTGCCGAAGGCCTTGCGCTCCTTGGCGTAGGCCGTCGTCAGCGCCAGCGCGCGCTCCATCATCGCCACGGCGTGCACGGCGACGATCAGGCGCTCCTGCGGCAGCTCCTTCATCAATTGATAGAAGCCCTGGCCTTCCTCGGTGCCGAGCAGACTGGTCGCCGGAAGCTGCACGTCCTCGAAAAACAGTTCGGACGTGTCGGCGGAATCCATGCCGAGCTTTTTCAGCTTGCGGCCGCGGCGGAACCCGGGCGCGTCATCGGTCTCGACCACGAACAGCGAGGTGCCTTTGGCGCCCGCCTTCGGATCGGTCTTGGCGACGACGACGATCAGGTTGGCGTGCTGCCCGTTGGTGATGAAAGTCTTCGAGCCGTTGAGCACGTAGCCGTTGCCGGATTTTTTCGCCGACGTGCGTACGCCTTGCAGGTCGGAGCCGGCGCCGGGCTCGCTCATGGCGATGGCGCCCACCATCTCGCCGGTGGCGAGCTTGGGCAGCCAGCGCTTTTTCTGCTCCTCGGTGCCGTAATGCAGGATGTAGGGCGCCACGATGCCGGAATGGAGCGGCGCGCCGAACGTATCGAATCCGGCGAGCGCGTATTCGCGATTGATGATCGCCTCGTGCGCGAACGTGCCGCCGGCCCCGCCGTATTCCTCCGGCATCGCCGCGCAGAGCAAGCCGGCTTCGCCCGCCTTGTTCCAGACCTCGCGGTCGTAGATGCCTTCCTCGTGCCAGCGGTCGATGTTCGGAGCGAACTCGGCGGTGATGAAGCGCCGCGCCTGCTCTTCGAGCAGAACGAGGTCCTCGCTCATCCACGCCGGGCGCGGCAGATTGAGGGCTTCCATCGCGGGCTTCCTTGCGGCGTCCGAATCATCGTTTCGCCCACCATAAAGGCCGCGATGCAGCCATGCGAGGGGCTAGCGGTGACAGCGCCAAGCTCGGATGCTAGGAGCGGCTGGCAGCCGGGCTCGTCATCATCATGACCTCACCAATCACCGCTGGTCCGTCCGGACCGGATCCGACCGATTCCGCCCAAGCGTGGCTGCGCCTCGGCATTGCCACGCTGCTCGGCACCATCGGCGGGGTCGGCATGTGGTCGGTGGTCGTCGCGCTGCCGGCGATCCAGGCCGATTTCGGCGTCGACCGCGCCGCGGCCACCCTGCCCTACACGCTCGCCATGCTCGGTTTCGGCGTCGGCGGCATCATCATGGGCCGGCTCGCCGACCGTTTCGGAATAGCGAGGCCGATGGCGGCCGGAACGGTTGCGCTTGGCCTCGGCTATATCGCGGTCGGCTACTCCGGCAGCATCTGGCAAGTCGCCCTCGCGCACGGGCTCCTGATCGGATTGGGTTGCTCGGTCACATTCGGTCCGCTGATGGCCGACGTTTCGCACTGGTTTTCGCGCCGCCGCGGCATCGCTGTCTCGATCGCAGCCGCATCGAATTATCTCGCCGGAACGTTCTGGCCGACGATCGTGCAGCATTTCATTGCCACGAATGGCTGGCGCGCGACCCATATCGGCATCGGCATTGTGTTGCTCGTCACCATGCTGCCGCTCACGCTGGCGCTGCGCGGCCGAATCGCCTCGCATCACGGCGCAGCCGCCGCCGCGGCCGCAGCCCGCCGGCAGGCCGGCATGCCGTTCTCGCCTGCGACGTTGCAGGTGCTGCTCTGCATCGCCGGCGTTTGCTGCTGCGTGGCAATGTCGATGCCGCAGGTGCACATCGTCGCCTATTGCGGCGATCTCGGTTACGGCGTCGCGCGCGGCGCGGAAATGCTTTCGCTCATGCTCGCCTGCGGCATCGTCAGCCGGCTGGCCTCAGGCCTGGTCGCGGACCGCATCGGCGGCGTGCGCACGCTGCTGATCGGATCGGTGCTGCAAGGCACGGCGCTGTTTTTTTATCTCTGGTTCGACGGGCTGGCTTCGCTTTACGTCATCTCCGCCCTGTTCGGATTGTTTCAGGGCGGGATCGTGCCGAGCTACGCCATCATCGTGCGCGAGTATTTTCCGCCGCAGCAGGCCGGCGCGCGCGTCGGTCTTGTCCTGATGGCGACGTTGGTCGGGATGGCGTTCGGCGGCTGGCTGTCGGGCGTGATCTTCGACCTGACCGGCTCTTACCAGGCCGCGTTCCTCAACGGGCTTGCTTGGAATCTCATGAACGTGTCGATCGTGAGTTTCCTGCTGCTGCGCGGGCGCCGCCGCTCGCCGCTGCAGCAAGGCGCATAAAAAGTTCGCGGCACGCAAGGCGTCTGACGCCCGCGTGCCGCGATAGAACAGAACGCGCGAAACGTTACTTCTTCATCCGCGCCTTCACCGGGTCCTTCACGTTCGGAATCTTGTCGATCTCGACGTTGACCAGGTGGCCATTGACCTTCTTCACCTCGCGCACATAGACGGTCTGGATGATGTCGCGGGTCTCCGGATCGATGGAGATCGGGCCGCGCGGGCTCTCCCACTTCATGCCCTTGGCCGCATTGATCAGGCTCTCGCCGTCGGCCTTGCCACCGGTCTTTTTCAGCGTCTCGTAAATGAGATGCATGCCGTCATAGCCGCCGATCGAGAAGAAATCCGGATTGCGCTTGTAGTCGGCGTTATACGCCTTCACGAAATCCTTGTTCATCTTCGAGTCGTGATTGTAGTCGTAGTGGCCGGACGTGATCATGCCGATCGACGCGTCGCCCATGCTGGCGAGCGCATGCTCGTCGGTGATCTCGAGCTGGCCCATGACTTTCGTCTTCTTTGGATCGATGCCACGCTCTGCCATCGCCTTGCCGAGAGCGCCGGGCTGCGCGCCGCCCGGAATGAAGATGAAGATACCTTGCGGATTGAGGTCCTTCGCCTTTTGCACATAGGCGGAGAAATCCGGATTGGCGACCGCCATGCGCACGGAGCCGACGATCTCGCCGCCGGCGTCCTTGAAGCCCTGCTGGAACGACTGCTCGGCGTCATGGCCCGGACCGTAGTCGGAGACCATGGTGTAGGCCTTCTTGACCTTGCCTTTGGTCGCGGCCCATTTACCGAATGCTTCGTTGAGCTGCGGAATGGTGAGCGAGGTGCGCGCCATGTAGGGCGACTTGGTGGTGATGATTGCGGTCGCCGCGTTCATCACGACCATGAACTTCTTCGCTTCGGAGGAGATGTCACCGGCCGCCATCGCGTTCGGCGTCAGCACGAAGCCGGCGAGAACGTCGACGTTGTCACGCGTGACCAGCTCTTGCGCCAGACGCTTGGCGACGGGCGGGTTGATGCCGCCGGTGTCCTTGCGGATGATCTCAATCTTCTTGCCGGCGACCGTGTCGCCGTGCTGCTTCATGTAGAGCTTGATGGCGTTGTCTTCCTGCGCCGCCGCGTCCGCGAACTGGCCGGAATAAGGCAGGATCAAACCGATCTTGATCGTGCCTTGCCCGTGTGCCGAAACCGCCGCGAGCGATGCCGCGGCAATGCCGAGCAATGTGGTGGCAAACTTCTTCATCGTAAATCTCCTCCCCGGTTATCTCGTTATTTTTCACGACGATAGCTGACGTGGCTTCCGCCGGTCAATTACACTTGCGGACGCGTTTCAGGCGCCGATTGCCCACTGGGGCCCGGGTGGGCAGCGAATCGCAGGGGTAAGGGATGTTGAAGTTCGGCATTTTCGACCATCTGGACAGCAACGGCGGCACGCTGGGTACGCTGTATGAACAGCGCCTGCGGCTTACCGAGCTGATCGAACAAGGCGGCTTTGCGGCCTATCACCTCGCCGAACACCATTCGACTCCGCTCGGCAATGCCCCTAGCCCGAGCGTATTCCTGGCAGCCGCCATCGGGCGCACCAGGACGATCCGGCTCGGGCCGCTCGTTTACGTGCTGCCGCTCTACCACCCGCTGCGGCTCTATGAAGAAGTCTGCATGCTCGATCACTTAAGCGGCGGACGCATGATGCTTGGCGTCGGGCGCGGTGGCGCGCTGATCGAGCACGAACGCTATGGCATCGATCCGAAATCGGCGCCGGCGATGTATCACGAGGCCTTCGCGGTGCTGATGCGCGCTTTCGAAAGTGACGTCGTCAATTTCGACGGGCAATTTTTCAAATACAAGGATTACCTTGTGCAGGCAAAGCCGGTGCAGCGGCCGCATCCGCCGATCTGGTATGGCGCGCCAAACGCCGACGCGATTGCGTGGGCGGCGCCGCGAAGCGTCAATGTCGTTTCGCTCGGCCCGGGTGCGCGGGCGCGCGCCATCAGCGACCGTTACCGGCAGGAATGGGCAGCGCTCGGCCGCGCGCCGGCGGAATTGCCGATGATCGGCATTACCCGCCACATCGTCGTCGCGGACACCGACGAAGCGGCGCAAAAGATCGCCCGTCGTGCCTATCCGCGCTGGCGCGATGCCATGGATTTCCTCTGGCGGCATGCCAACGCCGACTTCGTGCTGAACGAAATCTATCCGAGCGATTTTGAATCGTTACAAACAATCGGCCATGGCATTGCCGGCTCGCCGGCCACCGTACGCGACTATATGGCGCAACTTCAGCGCGACACCGGCGTCAACTACGTTTTGTGCCAGATGATCTTCGGCGACATGAGCGATGAGGAAGCCGCGACGTCGCTGCAATTATTTTCCCGCCAGGTCATGCCGACTTTTGCTGCATAACCGATTTGGCAACATGCATATACAAAATTTTATGGCCCCTATGATGAAGCCGTCGTTGACAAAACGCGACTCTCAATAAAAGTTCGCGGCCGGCGACATTGACGATAGATCCTCCCATGCACTTCGAGATTGCGCGTCCGGACATTGTCCGGGCGGTCAATCAAAGCTGGCTGTTGAACATGTGGCGGCGGCACCGCGGCTTCAGTCCGTTGCCGCGATGGGAGCCGATTGAAAGAGAAAATCTTTCGGCGGTGAGCGACCAGTTGAGCTTTCTCGACGTGGTCGCCAATCGTTTCCAGGTGCAATACCACGGCACCGTGCTCGGCCAGGTCTATGGATCGGGTGACTGTCGCGGCCGTTTTCTCGACGAAATCCTGCCTGCCGGGCACCGTGCGGCCGGCCTTGCGCCGTACCAGCGGGTCGTGGAAAGCAAGCTACCGGTTTATACGATCCACGACGTGCGCGACCGCCGCGGGCGCCTGGTCAATTACGAGCGGCTGTTGTTGCCGTTTGGCAAAGACGGCCGGAACGTCAGCCGCATCCTGGCGTCGTTCGAATTCATTTGCCCCGACGGCGCCTTCGTGCGCGAAGAGCTGATGAAAGCGCCGATGTTCGCGCCGACGCTGCGGCTGTCCGCCACCATTCAGCCCGCCGTCGTCGTTTAAGCTTCAAAACGCGTCGTCCGGCAATTCCATCGTGCTCGCGGCGCCCGCCTGGATGCGCGCGAGGTGAGCCGCCGTCTCCGGCAGCATGCGCTCCATGAAGAAACGCGCGGTGACGAGCTTGGCGGAATAGCGCGGCGCCGAACCGTTCGCCTTCGGCAACCTGGCGATCGCGGCTTCGGCGATGCGACACCACATGTAGCCGAGCGCGACCAGGCCGAAGAGGTGCATGTAGTCGTACGAGCCGGCGCCCGCATTGTCGGGCTTGGCCATCGCGTTCTGCATGAACCACATCGACGCCTGCTGGAGATGCGCCAGCGCCTGCCCGAGCGGCTTGAGATAGACGTTCATCGCATCGCTGTCGGCGCGTTCCTTGAGATAGGTCTGCACTTCGTTGAAGAACGTCATCATGGCGCGGCCGCCGTCCTTGCCGAGCTTGCGGCCGACGAGGTCGAGCGCCTGGATGCCGTTGGCACCCTCGTAAATCTGCGCGATGCGCGCGTCGCGCACGAATTGCTCCATGCCGTGCTCGGCGATGTAGCCGTGGCCACCGAAAATCTGCTGCGCCATTACCGCGCTGGCGAAGCCGCCGTCGGTGAGCACGCCTTTGATCACCGGCGTGAGCAGACCCATGTGATCGTCGGCGCTCTGGCGTTCCTTTTCGTCCTCGGAGCGATGCGCGACGTCGCTTTTGAGCGCGGTCCACATCACCAGCGCGCGCCCGGCTTCGTTGAACGCGCGCATCGTCATCAGCGCGCGCCGAATGTCGGGATGCACGACGATCGGATCGGCCGGCTTGTCCTTGTATTTGACGCCTGAGATCGAGCGCCCTTGCAGGCGTTCCTTGGCGTAGATCGCGGCGTTCTGGTAGGCGACTTCCGACAACGCGAGGCCCTGCACGCCGACGCCAAGCCGCGCCTCGTTCATCATCACGAACATGGCGTTGAGGCCGCGATTTTCCTCGCCGATCAGCCAGCCAGTCGCGCCGTCGTAGTTCATCACGCACGTCGCGTTGCCGTGGATGCCCATCTTTTCTTCGATCGAGCCGCAGGTGACGCCGTTGTGCGCGCCGAGCGAGCCGTCATCCTTGACCAGGAATTTCGGCACGACGAACAGCGTGATGCCCTTGGTGCCGGCCGGCGCGCCTTCGATGCGCGCAAGCACGAGATGGATGATGTTCTTCGAGAGGTCGTGCTCGCCGGCCGAAATGAAAATCTTGGTGCCGGTGATCTTGTAGCTGCCGTCACTTTGCTTGACCGCCTTGGTGCGCAGCAGGCCGAGATCGGTGCCGCAATGGGGCTCGGTCAGGTTCATCGTGCCGGTCCATTCGCCGGCGACCATCTTCGGCAGATATTTCTTCTTCAGCTCGGGCGAAGCGTGCGCGAGCAGCGCGGCGATCGCGCCCTGCGTCAGCCCCGGATACATGGCGAACGCCATGTTGGCCGAGCACATGAACTCGTTGACGATCTCGGTGAGCGTTGCCGGCAATCCCTGGCCGCCGAATTCTGCCGGGACCGAGAGGCCGATCCAGCCGCCTTCGGCCACTTGCTTATAGGCGTCCTTGAAACCGGTCGGCGTGGTGACGCTGCCGTCGTCGTGGCGCTTGCAGCCTTCCCGGTCGCCGACGCGGTTGAGCGGCGTCAGCGATTCCTCGGAGAGCTTGGCCGCCTCGCGCAGCACCGCCTCGACGATGTCGGCGGAAGCGTCGGCGAAGCCCGGCAGGTTGCCGTAACGGTCGAGGTGGAAGACGTCGTTCAGCAGGAACAGCGCATCGTCCACCGGCGCTTTGTAGGTCGGCATCTTCCCCTCCAGGGCATCGTCCCATTCATTAACGAAAGGTTAAGCGGACGGTTTCTCCGCCAAACCCGGCCGGCGCACGTCCCATTTGCCGGCAAAAAACGGCGAAACGCCGCCTTCGGCCGGAGTATGACCGAGCCGGTTTACACCTGCGTTAAGGCCGGAAATGTCCACCCGCAGCCATAACCGCGGTGGCTAACGGGGAGTTCCGCTGTCGCAGCGGCGCGCTGGAACCAGACGCAAATTCTCCGGGGAACTCTGGCACTTCCGCCAAACCTTAACGGCTTCTTTACCGTGAGCGGCAAAAAGTCTGTGCCGTGGACTGAGGACCGCGCCCGTTTCCACCAGCCGTTAATACGTGCCGGTTCCACGAGGGCCAAAAGGCTCTTTGCGCCTCCACCTCGAATGTGGGTGTGAGAATGAAATTTGGCGTTCCGTGGAGCGTGAAAGGAATACAGCCGGAAGTTCGCGAGACAGCAAAAGAAGCTGCGCGCCGGTCGGGCATGCCTTTGGGCGAATGGCTGAACACCGTCATCCTCAATTCCGCGGCGCAGGAAGGCATCGAGCCGGAGAGCGACGACGAGTACGGCGACGATAACGACGCGCTCATCGCCGTCCATCAGCGGCTCGACGATCTCACGCGCAAGATCGATCGACTGGGCACGAGCGGGCCAGCCGCCTATGCGCCGCCACGCACGCGCAACAATCCGGATCAATCCGCTGCGGCACCGTTTGCGCCGCAAGGACGTGGGGGCATCGATCGCGCGGTCGCGGAAATTTCCGCGCGCCAGCGCATGCTCAACGGCGAACAGCCGCTGGCGATGCGCCCTCCCGCCGTGGTGCAGCCGGCGCCGCGCGCACCGGCGCAAGATCTGTCGGGCCTCGAGGACCAACTTCGCAACATCACCGCGCAGATCGAGACGCTGCGGCGGCCGGGTGTCGAGGATGCGATCAACGCACTGCGCGGCGAGCTGAGCGAAATCGGCCGCTCGCTGACCGATGCGATGCCGCGGCAATCGATCGAGACGATCGAGCAGCAAATCCAGGGGCTGAGCCGGCGCATTTCCGAAGGCCGGCAGGCAGGCGTCGATGGCGCGGCGCTTTCCGGCATCGAGCAAGGGCTGGCGGAAGTGCGCGACACGCTGCGCAGCCTGACGCCGGCGGAAGGCCTTACCGGCTTTACCGATGCCGTGTCGGGCCTTACCCACAAGATCGATCTCATTGTCGCCAAGAACGATCCTGCAACGCTGCAGCAACTGGACGCCGCGATCGTCACGCTGCGCGAAATGGCCGCTCACGTCGCGTCCAATGAAACGGTCGGCACGCTCGCCGGCTACGTGCAGACTCTCGCGCAAAGAGTCGAGCAGATGGCGCATGCCGGTGCCGCTACCGACGCCATCGGCAATCTCGAGCAGCGCGTTGCCGCGCTTTCGGACGCATTGACCGAGCGCGCGCAGCACGGCGGCACAGTGCCGCCGCGGCTCGAGGCGCTGGTGACGTCGCTGTCCGACAAGATCGAGCAGATACAGCATTCGCGCGGCGACAATGTCGCGACCGGCCATCTCGAGGATCGCATCGTCAAGCTGGTGGAGCGGCTGGACGCATCCGATTCCCGCCTCATCCATCTTGAAGCGATCGAACGCGGGCTCGCCGATCTGCTGGTGCATATCGATAAGGGCAACGGGTTGCGGGCCGACAGCCCCCTCGGCGGGCCAATCGATGCGGTCGACCGGCTCGCCGCCGTCGCGCAAGACATCCGCGGAGACGCTCCGCTCACGCAGCCCGTCGG
>JBAUHH010000373.1:0-4458 GCA_049680165.1 Pseudolabrys sp. | reverse complement strand
GCGTTGACCTGCGGCGCGGGCGCTGCGCCCTTTGCCGGAACGGTTTGCGGCGGCTCGATCGCCGGAGCCTTGGCGGCCTCCGCGCTCGCATCGGCGCCGCCGAGCTTCATCGTCGGCACGCCAGCCGCGGCGCCCGTACCGATGTCCACGATGAAGTTCTGCTCCTCGCGGAACGTGCGGACGTCCGGCTTGCCTTTTAAGGTAAACGTCACCGCGGCGGAGGTGTAATCGCGTTTGGTTTCGACCGAGGCCAGCGTCGGCGGCAGTGCGACAGTCGCGTCGGCCAGATCCCACTTGATCGCCATGTCGAACTTCAACGTCATTTTTTCGCCGGCGCGGCTCGGCGTGACGGCGACCTTGTCCGGCAGATTAAACACGTAGCGGGTGAAAGTCGGCTGGCTTCCGACCTTGACCCGGATCATCGGCGGCTCGCGCCTTGCCGTGTCGCCGCGCTGCTCGCGCAATTTCTTTTCAGCGTCGCGCGCGCGATTGGCGAGCTCGTCGATCACCTCTTGCGGCAGTCCCGGCAGGATACCAGTCCAGTTCGCCGGCAACAGATCGAGATAGGTGCGTTCCGCCACGGGGATGACGTGGTACTTGATCCTCTGCATCAACGCGAAGCGGATCGCCATGCCGTCGGGATCGCGCCGCGCCGCGCTGATATAAGCGGGCGCGCGCTGGCTGAGACGCTCGACCGGAACGTCGACAGGTCTGTCGAACTTGATGACCATGATGGCGCCGCTCATCCTTACTTGCGCCGTCACTTCATCGTCGAAACGGAAAATGAACCGGGCGTAGCCGCCCTCGGTGCTGACGGAGACTTCGCCTTTCACCGGCTCGGTGGCCGACGCTTGCGGGCTGAACGCCAGTGCGGCAAACGCCAGGCAAAATGCGGCCATGCGCCGGCGAGGCCGTGGCAACCAACGGCTCGCAGCGCACACATGCTTCACTATCAAGGTGATCGTTCCGACCGCCATGATGTTTCCACCGGCAGGATGCCGGCCGCAATAGCCTAGGGGGTGGCGTTTAAGGATGCCTTAACCGTGCCGATCACGGCATGGCCGGCTGGCCCTCGATTTTCGGCAGCGCGTCCACCGAGGTCTTTTTGGATTGGGTGGCGCGGTTGGCGAGTTCGACAGTGAGCTTCTCGGCCGTCTCCGGGGTCATCTGGGCGAGGATATCCGACATCTTGCGCGGGTTGATGAGGGTCGTCACCTCGACCAGGATTTTGAGGTCGAGCCGATCGAAGATGCGCGCGGCGTCCTTCGCCTTCATGTTCTCGTACATGGCGACGATGCTCTTGAAACGCCCCTGCTCGGTCTGTTCCTGCGCTTCCGTCGCGCCGTCGACGTGGGACTGGATGGTCTTGAGCTCGTTCACGCGCCCTTCGACGCGTTTTTCTGCCGCCTTGAGCAGGTTCTCTCGCATTTCCAGCTCGCGATTGCGCGCATCAAGCGTCTGGCTGCGGTCGCGCAGGCGCTCGAGGATGGCGCGCTCGCCCGGAGAATTGATATGCCCGGCCTCGATCTTGTACTCGGCGCCGCCGACTTCGAGCTTCGGGTTATCCGGCGGCTTCGTCGTGATCTTCAACTGCTCGGCTGGATCCGGCGCCGCCGCGCCTTCGGCCGGCTTTGCCTCCGGTTTTGCTTCCTTGCTTTCGCCGACCGAGCCGGTGACGTCATTCTTGCTGCTGAAGTCGCCGCCGTAATTGAACATTTCCTGCGCCCAGGATTTCTTCGGCGCGGGTTTCGGCGGCTCGTTTTCGACGACGACGCGGGTGAAATCGGGCACGGCTTCGGTCGAGGCTTTCAGTTGGGGCGTTCCGCGACTCGCAAGCCTCTCGCCCAGCGTCGTGTAGCCGCCGTCGAACAGGAGACCCGCGACCTTGAGCGTCAAAAGACAGACGGCCGCCAGCAAAACGAGCGGGATCAACCTGAACTCGCGTGCAAAGCGGATCATGCCGCCAGACCACTAGCCCGCGCGCGGGCGCGCGTTGCAAAAGCGTCGGCTGCCGCCGCCAACGATTTGGCATCGGGCGGCGCGAGCGATTGATCGACGACCGGCGGCACGCCCGGATTGCGCGCCGCGGCGACAAGGCGAGCAAAGCGCGCGAGCAGCTCTTCGCCAGCCATCAGTTGCCGGCTGAGATCGCTGGTGAGCCGCTCGGCGTCTTCCAGCCGCGCCGCCAACGGCTGCTCGGCCTCGCGCATGGTGGACTTCAATCCGCCGATCGCGCGCTCGGCGATTTCCGTCGCGGTGATGAGCTCCCCGATGGTGGCGCGCAACGATTTCTCGTCGGCCTTGAGCAAGCGCAACTGCTTGTTGAGCCTGACACAATAGAGGATCGTGAGCAGGAGCAGGATTGACACCATGCTCTCGATCAGAAATCCGTAATGGGTGCTCACTGCGTCTCCAGTCGAGCTGTGGGCTCGTCCGTATTCTCGAACATGGCGAACGTGGTCCGGGGTTTGCGCAAGGGCTTTGCAACACGCACAGCGATGCGGTCGCCGACCCGGCCCATGCGGCCTTCGGTCAGCGTGACGTCACCACATCGCACGGTCACCAGCGCGTCGGGCTTGAGCTCGAGCGTGAGCGTGTCGCCGACGCTCAAGTTCATCATCTGCTTGAGCGGCAGTTTCGCTTCGTAAAGCACGGCATTGACGCCGATTTGCGCCTGGCCGATTTCGGTCGCGAGATGGCCTTCCCAGATCGGGTCGCGGCCGAATTTCTCGCCCATGAACCTCTGCAACAGAACGGCGCGGATCGGCTCGATCGTTGCGTAAGGCAGCAGCAGCTCGATGTTGCCGCCACGGTCTTCCATGTCGATGCGCAGGCGTACCAGAATCGCGGCATTGGCCGGCCGCGAGATCGCGGCAAAGCGCGGATTGGTCTCCAGCCGGTCGATGTTGAATTTGACCGGCGATAGCGGCTTGAACGCAAGCTCGGCGTCGGCCAGCACCACCTCGATCATGCGCTTGACGAGGTTGGATTCGATCGTGGTGTAGGGCCTGCCCTCGATGCGGATCGCGCTTTGCCCGCGGCGGCCGCCGAGCAGCACGTCGATGATCGAGTAGATCAGGCCGGAATTGATGGTGACCAGGCCGAAGTTGTCCCACTCCTCCGCCTTGAACACGGCGAGGATCGCCGGCAGCGGAATGGAATTGAGATAGTCGCCGAAGCGCACCGAGGTGATGCGGTCGAGCGAGACTTCAACGTTGTCGGAGGTGAAATTGCGCAAGCTCGTCGTCATCAACCGGACCAGCCGGTCGAAGACGATTTCCAGCATCGGCAGACGCTCGTAGGAGACCATCGCCGAGTCGATGATCGCGCGTATGCCGGAATTGTCGTTGAGCGTGACGTCAGACAGGCTGAAGCCGAGCAGGCTGTCGATTTCATCCTGGTTGAGGATGCGCTCGGCGCCGCCCTTGGCGGACTGGATGAACTGGTTGCCGTCCTCGACCATCGCCGCCCATTGGGCGGCTGCGGCTTCTTCACCGCCGCCGGGCCCGGCAGCGTCCGAAGCGGCTGCGGGCGCGCCGGATTCGGCTTCGAGCGCGAGGCCCCACTCGGCCGCTAGTGCGTCTTGGTCGATCTGGTCTTTCTGAGCCATGGACTACGGATGCTTTTCTTTGTTCGTTTCATTCTTCTGATTTGCCGGCATACGATTTGAATCGAATGCCGGTTCATGCGCTCGTCACTGGACGACGATCTCCTTGAACAGCACCGCGGTGATGTGATTGGGCGCGACCGCGGCGTTCACGCGGCGCGTCAATTCTTCCTTGAGCCGGTAGAGTCCGGCGGAGCCGTCGAGATCGGTCGGCCGCAATTCGCGCAAGTAAGTCTGAAAGGCGTCCATGACGCGAGGCATCAGCGGCTGGATCTGCGCGACTAGCGCCGGATCCGGGACTTCGAGTACGACCTTGACCTTGAGATATTGCGCGCGGTCGGAGCCGGAGTTGGCGAGATTCACCAGCACGTCCGGCATGTCGACGAATATCGCGGGCTTGCCGGCGGCTACTTCTTTCTTCTCGACATGGGAATGGCCGAGGAACAGATAGGCCGCAGCACCACTACCGCCGACCACCAGCAATCCGGCGACGCCGATGATCATCATCTTGAGTGACGGCAGCTTTATCTTGAATTTCGATTTTGCCGGCGCAGCGGCTTCGCCTTCGGCGCCTTCTGCTTCAGGCTCTTTGCTGGCTTCAGCTTCCGCCGGTTTTGGCTTGGTCGCCATGGCTTGACCCCGATCGCGTCGTGATATGCGGCGCCCGCGAGCGGCGGCAACGCGCGAACAAAGGCCGCGGGCGCCAGTCTCAGCACCCCCTGCATCGAAGGTAGGTCCGTATGGTTAACAGATCATTTCCCGGACATCGTTGACCGGCATCTTTTGCCGGATGCATGGGCGATTTTGGCAGGTCTTACCCTGCGCCGGCAGATACCGCTGCGGCCTAAGCT
>JBAUHH010000372.1:0-25652 GCA_049680165.1 Pseudolabrys sp. | reverse complement strand
GGGTAACTCCGCCACCCCCTCGCGCTTGTTGCGGGGCGGTTCGATTTGAATGGCGGGGGCTGTCGAGTGCGGGGGCGGGTTTTGACTAGATTTGGTGGAACCGATGTCCACATATGCGGATATTCACGGGCAGCGCGGCCGGATGGCCGATGCGCAACCGGATCGGACCACCATGCGGCTTCTGGTCATTGAAGACGACCGCGACGCGGCGGATTATCTGGTCAAGGCATTCCGCGAAGTCGGCCACATCGCCGATCAGGCCAATGACGGCGAGGAAGGTTACGCGCTCGCGCTCGACGGCCAATATGATGTGCTCATTGTCGATCGCATGCTGCCCAAGCGCGACGGCCTGTCGCTGATCGGTATGCTGCGCGACAAGAGCGTCGATACGCCCGCGCTCATTCTTTCCGCGCTCGGTCAGGTTGACGATCGGGTCAAGGGTTTGCGCGCCGGCGGCGACGACTATCTCTCCAAGCCTTATTCGTTCTCCGAATTGCTGGCGCGCGTCGAGGTGCTGGCGCGCCGACGCGGCGGGCGCAACGAGGAGACCATCTATCGCGTCGCCGATCTGGCGCTCGACCGGCTCTCTCACCAAGTTACCCGCGGCAGCGACGAGATTTCGCTGCAGCCGCGCGAATTCCGCCTGCTCGAATACTTGATGAAGCACGCTGGGCAGGTGGTCACCCGCACCATGCTTTTGGAGAACGTGTGGGACTATCATTTTGACCCGCAAACCAACGTCATTGACGTCCACATCTCGCGTTTGCGCTCGAAAATCGATAAAGGTTTCTCCCAGCCGCTTTTGCACACGGTTCGCGGCGCGGGATACATGATCCGTGACGGCGCTCGGTAAGCTCTTTCGAACGACCACGTTCAAGCTGACGCTGGTCTATTTGACCGTTTTTGCGCTGTTTGCGGCGTTCCTGCTCGCCTATTTCGCGCTCAATACCCGCCGCCTGATCACCGAGCAGATCACCGATACCGTCAATGCCGAGATCACCGGCCTGTCCGAGCAGTATCGCTTGGGCGGCATCCGCCGCCTGGTGCTGGTGATCGACGCGCGCGCGCGGCGGCCGGGCTCCAGCCTTTATCTCGTCACGACCTTTGCCGGCGAGTCGCTCGCCGGCAATGTCGGCTCGCTCGCACCCGGCATCCTCGACAATCCCGGCTGGGCGGAATCGAGCTACCGCCGGCTCGACGAAACCGACGGCACCGAGCATCACGCGCTGGTGCGGGTGTTTCAGCTTCCCGGCGGCTTCCGCCTGCTGGTCGGCCGCGATCTCGAAGAGCGCGAGCGGCTCTATCACATCGTGCTGTCGGCCGGCCGCTGGTCGGTCGCAATTGTGGTGGTGCTCGGACTTGCCGGCGGGCTACTGGTCACGCGCCGCGTGCTGCGCCGCGTCGATGCGATGACCGAAACCACGCGCACCATCATGGAGGGCGATCTGGGCGGACGCCTGCCGGTCGCCGGCACTGGCGACGAGCTCGACCGTCTGGCGGAAAATCTCAATCTGATGCTCGAACGCATCGAAGTGCTGATGCGAGGGCTGAAAGAAGTCTCCGACAACATTGCGCACGATCTCAAGACGCCGCTTACCCGCCTGCGCAACCGCGCCGAGGAAGCCTTGCGCTCCGCCACGAGCGAATCCGAATACCGCGCGGTGCTCGACCATACGATCGAGGAGTCCGATGGCCTGATCCGCACCTTTAACGCGCTGCTGATGATTGCGCGCGCGGAGTCCGGCGTGGCGCGCGAGGACATGAACGAATTCGATGCTGCCGAGATCGCGCGCGACGTCGGCGAGCTGTACGAGCCGCTGGCCGAGGAGAAAGGCATTGCGCTGAAAGTCGAGGCGGCAGCGCCCGCGCCGGTGAAGGGTAATCGCGAACTGGTAAGCCAGGCGCTCGCCAATCTCGTCGACAACGCCATCAAATACGCCGGCCCGGAGCAGAAGCCGGCCAACGGCGCGCCGCCGGAGATTCTGGTGCGCGCGCTTAACGATGGCGACCGCATTCTGCTCACCGTTGCGGACGCCGGCCCCGGCATTCCGGAAGGCGATCGCGCGCGCGCGGTCGAGCGGTTCGTGCGGCTGGAGCAAAGCCGCTCGCTGCCCGGCTCCGGCTTGGGCTTGAGCCTGGCGTCGGCGGTGGCGCGGCTGCACGGAGGCGAATTGATGCTGGAAGACAACCAGCCGGGGCTCAAGAGCACCATCGCCCTGCCGCGCGGCGGCTCGCAGCCGGTCTTTATCGCCTCGTGACAGGGCGGTAGAGCTGCCGCGCCTTCCCATTTCCCGCGCACGTGCGATAACCCTGAGCGTATGAAGCGGCCAGCTAAAAAAGCCGGTAAAGTGCCGGGCGGAAAAACATTGGCGGCGCGCATCAAAAGCGCGCCCGAACCGGCGAGCGCGAAAGAGGCGCAGGCGCGCGTCGCCGAATGGCTCGGCGGGAAGGGCGCTGCCTTCAAGGCGCTGAAGGCCTTGCTCGCCGGCAACGCCAAGCTGAAGAAACTGGTTCAGGGGCTGGCCGAGCATTCACCGTTTCTGTGGGAGCTTGCCTCGTCCGATCCCGCGCGGCTGTTGCGCTTGTTGCAGGCCGACCCCGACGAGCACTTTGCCGCGCTGCTTGCCCAGCACGCGCGCGCGGCCGCCACTGGCACCGATGAAGACGACGCGATGCGGCATCTGCGCCGGATGAAATCGGAGGCGGCGTTGCTGATCGCGCTGGCCGATATCGGCGGCGTGTGGCCGGTGATGCGGGCTGCGCGCGCGCTCACCGACCTTGCCGACAACGCGGTCGGGGCCGCGGTGACATTCCTGCTCGCGGACCTGGCGCGCACCGGCAAGCTCAAGCCGAAAAACAAGGCGCAGCCGCAAGAGGGCAGCGGCTACATCGTGCTGGCGATGGGCAAGATGGGCGCTTTCGAGCTCAATTATTCGAGCGACATCGATCTTATCGTGTTCTTCGATCAGAACGCGCCCGCTTTACCGAAAGACAGCGAACCCGCTCCGCTTTTTGTCCGCGCCACCCAGCGCCTCGTGAAGCTGCTGCAAGAGCGCACCGGCGACGGTTACGTCTTCCGCACCGATTTGCGCCTGCGCCCGGATCCGGCCTCGACCGCGATTGCGATTTCGACCGCGGCGGCGTCCTCCTACTACGAAAGCGTCGGGCAGAACTGGGAGCGCGCGGCGATGATCAAGGCGCGGGCCTGCGCTGGCGATATTGCGGCGGGCGAGGCGGTTCTCAACGAGATTTCGCCGTTCGTCTGGCGCAAATATCTCGACTTCGCCGCCGTCGCCGACGTGCAGGCGATGAAGCAGCAGATCCACGCCTATCGCGGGCACGGCGAGATCGCGGTCGAAGGCCACAACATCAAGCTCGGCCGCGGCGGCATCCGCGAGATCGAGTTTTTCGCGCAGACCCAGCAGTTGATCGCGGGCGGCCGCAATCCGGCCCTGCGCGACCGTGACACGCTCACCACGCTCGACAAACTCGCCGACGGCGGCTGGATCGGGAAGGACGCGCGCGACGACATGACGGAGGCGTATCACTTTCTGCGCACGGTCGAGCACCGGCTGCAGATGATTAATGACGAGCAGACGCAGAGCCTTCCGGCAGAGCGGGAAGGGCTCGAACGCTTCGCGCGTTTCCTCGGCTACAAGGACCGTGACGCCTTCGCCGCCGTTTTGCTGGGCCATTTGCGCAAGGTGCAGCGGCATTACGCCAAGCTGTTCGAGGCGGCTCCAGGCGCCGACCAGCCCGTGCTGGAATTTCCCGCCGATCGCGATGACCACAAGACGCTCGACCGGCTGTCCGAGTTGGGCTTCAAGGCGCCGCTGGAAGCGTCATCGACGATCCGCATTTGGCTTTCCGGCGGGCACCGCTCGCTCAAAGGCGAATCCGCACGCGCGAGCTTGCTGGAGCTGGTGCCGATACTTCTGGAGCAGCTTGCGCGCACGGCCAATCCGGATGCGGTGCTGATCCTGTTCGACCATTTCCTTGCCAACCTGCGCAGCGCGGCGCGGCTGTTGTCGCTGCTGCGGCAAAACCCCGATCTGATCTCGCTGATCGCCTTGGTGCTCGGCGTCGCGCCGCGGCTTGCGGACACGCTCGCGCATTATCCGCAGGTGATCGACGCGCTGGTCGACCCGAGCTTCTTCGGGGCGCTGCCGGACGAAGGCGAGCTTGGCCGGCGGCTGAAGGTCGCACTGGCGCAATCGCGCTACGACGAAGACCTGCTCGAGCGCATCCGTATGTTTGGGCTGGAATACATGTTCCTGACCGGTGTGCGCATTCTTTCCGGCACGGTGACGGCGCAGCAGGCTGGCGAGGCCTTTGCGCGGCTGGCCGATGTAGTGATCCGCGCCGTGCACCGTGCGGTCGCCGATAATTTCGTGACGAGCTACGGCCGCCTCAAGGATCAGGAGACCGCGGTGCTGGCCATGGGCAAGCTCGGCGGCTACGAGATGACGGCCACCTCGGACCTCGATCTCATCCTGGCGTATGATTTCGACGCGGCGCATCCGGATTCGGACGGGCCGAAGCCGCTTTACGGCGCGCAATATTTCGCGCGGCTTACGCAGCGGCTGATCAACGCGTTGACCGCGCAGACCAATTACGGCGCTCTCTATCAGGTCGACATGCGCTTGCGGCCCTCGGGGCGGTCCGGCCCGCTGGCGACGCAGCTCGAAGGCTTTGCCGAGTATCAGGAACGCGAGGCGTGGACCTGGGAGCATATGGCGTTAACGCGCGCGCGCGTGGTGTCGGGGCCGCCGGAGTTCGCGGCGCGGGTTGAAACCGTCATCCGCAAGATCTTGCAGCGGCCGCGCGACGCCGCGCTGATCGCTGGCGACGTTGTTGAGATGCGCAGCGCTATCGCCGCGGAAAAGGGCGACAGCGAGCGCTGGGATCTGAAATACGTGGCGGGCGGGTTGGTCGACATCGAGTTCATCGCGCAATATTTGCAGCTCGTGCACGCCGAAAAGTGGCCGGAAATCCTCGATACCTCGACCGCGCGCGTGCTCGACAAGGCCCGGCGTCTTCGCCTGCTGGCGGTGGAAGACGCTGAGGTGCTGCGGCCGGCGGTGCGGCTCTACAACGACCTCACGCAGATTTTGCGGTTGTGCCTCGCCGGTCCGTTCGACGCCAAGACCGCAGGCGCAGGCCTGTTGCGGCTGCTGGCGCGCGCGGCCGACGTGCCGGATTTCGCCACGCTCGACGCCACGCTGATCGACACGCAGGCGAGGGTGCGCGCGAGCTTCGTTCGCATTCTCGGTGAAAAGCCGGAGCCGCGCCGGTTCGGCGCCAACAGGATCTAGGCGGCTTTTTCGACCGTAACCGTGTGCCCGACCAGCGGCAGCCGCACCACGACAGTGGTGCCGCGCGCCGGCGTCGAGCGGATGCGCATCGAGCCGCCGTGCAATTCGATCAGCGACTTGGCGATGGCGAGACCGAGCCCCGATCCCTGATGGCTCTTGGTGAGTTGGCTTTCGACCTGCTCGAACGGGCGGCCGAGCTTGGCGAGTGCGTCCCTGGCGATGCCGATGCCGGTGTCCATGATGGCGATGCGCACGCAGCCTTCGGAGGTGCGCCCGCGCACGCGAATTTGGCCGCCTTCCGGCGTGAACTTGACCGCGTTGGACAGGAGATTGAGGGCGATCTGCTTGAGCGCGCGGCGGTCGGCGTTCAGCTTGAGGCCCGGTGCGATCCGTGCGGCGACGGTGAGCCTCTTGTCCTCGGCGCGGCCGGACACGACGCGCATGGCGTCGGCCAGCAGCTTGTCGAGATCGAGCTCCTCGATGCAGAGGCGGATGCGGCCGGCCTCGATCTTCGACATGTCGAGGATGTCGTTGATGACGTCGAGCAGATATTGCCCGCTCTCGCGGATGTCGGAGCAGTACTCGCTGTATTTCTCGGCGCCGAGCGGGCCGAACATGCCCGACTCCATGATCTCCGAGAAGCCGATGATGGCGTTGAGCGGCGTGCGCAGCTCGTGGCTCATATTGGCGAGGAATTCCGACTTGGTCTCGTTGGCCTGCTCGGCGCGGGTTTTCTCGGTGGCGTACTTGTCGGCAAGCTCGCCAAGCCGGTGCTCGGACGCGCGCAGGTCGGCGACTGTCTTCATCAGCCGCTTCTCGCTGTCGATCAGTTTTTCTTCGTTGGTCTTGAGCGCGGTGATGTCGGTGCCGACCGAGACGTAGCCGCCGTCCTTGGTGCGCCGCTCGCTGATGTGCAGCCAGCGGCCGTCCTCGAGCTGTGCCTCGAAGGTGCGCGCGCCGGGGATGGTGGGACCTTCGGTGACGATCTTGTTGCGCACGACCGGCTGCTGCCCGGCGGCGAAGACGGATTCATACGAGACGCCGACCGTGATCACCTCGTCGGGCAGATCGTGCAACTCCTGGAAGTTGGAATTGCACAGCACCAGGCGGTTGTCGGCGTCCCACAACACGAACGCTTCGGGGATGGTCTCGATGGCGTCGCGCAGGCGCAGGTCGGCCGCAACCGTCCGCTCGACGAGATTCTTCTGCTCGGTAATGTCGACCGCGATGCCGATCAGATGCGGTCCGGGATCGCCGGGCTGCCGCACCAGTTCGCAGCGCGCGCGCAGCCACACCCAGTGGCCGTCGGCGTGGCGCATGCGGAAAGCGTGGTCGATGGTGCTGGCCTTGGCTTCGACCAGGCGGCCGGCAAGCTCGTAGAGCCGCACGTCTTCCGGATGTACCAGCGCGCTGACGTCACCGAACGACAGCAGATCGTCTTTCGCGCGTAACCCAAGAATGTCGAACATCGACTGCGACCAGTAGATGCGCCCGCGCGCGAGATCCCAGTCCCACAGGCCGCAGCGGCCGCGGTTGAGCGCCGTATCAATGCGGGTGCGCACGGTCTCATAGATGCCGTCGGCTTCCCGCGCGCGCGTCGCCTGCCAGTGGAAGGCGAAGCCGAGGATGAGCACGACGAAGCCGGTGGTGGCCGAGAGCGTGAAGGTGAGGGTGGTGAGCGATTGCCAGGCCGACAGCGCCGCCCCACGCGCCTGCACCACCGCGATCTGCCCGAACGGCGCCTTGAGCATGCGGACGGTGGCAAGCGCGCGGATGCCGCTGGGCAGTGTGATTTCAAGGACGCCGGCATCGGCGCCGAAGGTGGTGAGCGGCTGGGTCGGGCCGAGGATGTCGATCAGGCGGCGGCCGACGGCGCCGTCTGGATCGGGCAATTGGGCGGTGACGATGCCGTCGGCGTTCGCCAGCAGGAATTGGCGGCCGGGCGCGCCGGCCCATGCGGGCAGCGCGTTCGCCAATATTTCGTGCGGACGACGAACTGCATCGGCCGGCTCCTTAAGAGGGGAATGCAGACGTTCGGCGGCAAGATCGGCCACTGCATCGAGGGTGAGGACGAGGTGATTGACGGTTTGGCGGCGCTGATCGAGCACCTGCACGCCGACGCCAACGCAGATGGTGACGAGGAAAGCGATGATGAGAACCGGGACCGCACGGCGCAATACCGGTTCGGCTGTCAGCAGCCGCCGGTACGCCGGCTTTGCGATCGACTGCGCAAGTCCCTTGATAGAATCCGGACGTGCGGACGCACTCGCCACTTCGGCGCGCGCCATTCTTGGCCTCCGCTGTGATTAAATCCCCTACCACCCTCGTCCGGAAGGATGTGCCGCATCGATCCGAATCAGTGGCGATTGGAATCGATGGGCGATGATTTGTCGAGAGTCATTAAGTCAATAATTTCGAATTTGTTGCGCACAGATTTCGACTCGGCGAGCAGGAACGCGGACGGCGCGAAAATTCAGGTCAATCCTGGCCTTCCGGCGTGCCGAGCGCGCGCTCGACGATGTCGGCGACGTCGCAGGACAGCGACGTGAGCGTCTTGATCCGCCGCAAGGCAGCCTCGGCCTTGGCGCGGCGGCCGGCTTCGAGCGTGCGCCAGGTGCGGAAGGCGGTGGCGAGGCGCGCCGCGACCTGCGGATTTTTCGGATCGAGCGCCAGCACCATGTCGGCGACGAATTCGTAGCCCGCGCCGTCGGCCTGGTTGAATTGCGTCTGGTTGGCTTGCGCGAAGGCGGAGATCAGTGCGCGTACGCGATTAGGGTTTGCCATCGAGAAGGCCGGATGGGCGGTGAGCATGCGCACCCGGTCGAGCGTCTTGTCGTCCGGGATCATGGCTTGCAACGAGAACCATTTGTCGACCACGAGCGCCTCGCCGGCGTAACGCGTGTAGAAATCCTCGATCGCGCGCTCGCGCTCCGGCGTGTCGTGCAGCGACAGGGTGCCGAGCGCCGCCATGCGGTCGGTCATGTTGTCGGCGCCGGCATATTGCTGGGCGGCGCGGGCGATGGCGTCAGCGGCTCCTGCCGCCGCCAGGAGGTCGAGGCTCACATTGCGCAAGGCGCGCCGACCAGCGCTGATCGCGTCGGGCGAATAGGGGACGCGCACGGACATGCGCTCGTAGGCATCGGTGAGCGCAGGCCGAAGCAGTGCGCCGATGGCCGCGCGCAAATGGGTGCGCGCGCGGTAGATAGCATCGGGATCAATGTCGCGGCCGATTTCGCGCGCGAGGTCGGCTTCACCAGGCGGCGTGAGCGCGAGCGCGACGAACGCCGGCTCCAGCTTGCGGTCCGCGAGCAGGGCAGTGAGGGCGGCGATTAGCTTCTCGTCGATGTGGACAGCCGTGCCAGCGCGCAGCGCGCCGACATTTTCGATCAGGAGCTGCAACGCGATGGTCTGCATCGCCTGCCAGCGGTTGAAGGCATCGGCGTCTTGTGCGGCGAGGAAAGCGAGGTTGTCGGCGGAAAGGTCCGTCGCGAGCTTGATGGGTGCTGAAAAGCCGCGGTTGATCGACGGCACGGGACGCTCGGCGATGCCGGTGAAGGTAAAGCTCTCATGCGGCTTGGTGAGCACCAATACACCGCGCTCGATCGCCGCGCCGCCGGCTAGCGAAAGCGGCAGGTCCGCGCCATCCTTGCCGACGAGGCCGACGCTGAGCGGAATCACCATCGGTTCCTTCACCGGCTGGCCAGGTGTCGGCGCGATCGATTGCGCGCAATCGAGGGTGAACGTGTGTTTGGCCGCGTCGTAACGCGTGGTGACCGAAACGTCCGGCGTGCCGGCCTGCGAATACCAGCGCATGAATTGCGCCATGTCGCGGCCGCTGGCGTCGGCGAAGCACTGGATGAATTGCTCGACGGTCGCGGCTTCGCCGTCATGGCGCGAGAAATAGAGATCCATGCCGGCGCGGAATTTTTCCGGGCCGACAATAGTCTTGACCATGCGCGCGACTTCGGAGCCCTTCTCGTACACGGTGCTCGTATAGAAGTTATTGATTTCCTTGTAGATTTCAGGTCGCACCGGATGCGCCAGCGGCCCTGCATCCTCGATGAATTGCGCGTTGCGCAAGTTGCGCACGTCGGCGATGCGCTTGACCGGCCGCGAACGCTGATCGGAGGTGAATTCCTGATCTCGGAAGACAGTGAGCCCTTCCTTCAGACAAAGCTGAAACCAGTCGCGGCAGGTGATGCGGTTGCCGGTCCAGTTGTGAAAATATTCGTGCGCGATCACGGCCTCGATGCCGGCGAAATCGGCGTCGGTTGCGGTCTCGGTGCTGGCCAGCACGTATTTGTCGTTGAAGACGTTGAGTCCCTTGTTCTCCATCGCGCCCATGTTGAAATCGGACACCGCGACGATCATGAAAATATCGAGATCGTATTCGCGCCCGAACTTCTCCTCATCCCAGCGCATCGAGCGTTTGAGTGCGTCCATGGCGTAGCCGCAGCGCTTTTCCTTGCCCGGCTCGACATAGATGCGAAGGACGACCGCGCGCTTCGACATGGTGAGGAAGCGGTCCTCGATGTAGCCGAGCTTGCCGCCGACGAGCGCGAACAAATAAGATGGCTTCGGATGCGGGTCGTGCCAGATGGCGTAGCAGCGGCCATTCGGCAGGTTGCCGCCGACGATGAGGTTGCCGTTCGACAGCAGCACCGGCGCCTCGCTTTTGTCGGCCTCGATGCGCGTGGTGTAGGTCGCCATTACGTCTGGCCGGTCTGGAAAATATGTGATGCGGCGGAATCCTTCCGCCTCGCATTGCGTGCAATAGGTGCCGCTCGATCGGTAGAGGCCCGAAAGTTGCGTGTTGGCGGTCGGATCGACCTGTGTTTCGATCTCGAGCTTGAACGGGCCGTTCGGCGGCTGCGGAATGGTCAGGCTGTCGGGCGTCGCGACATAGCTTTCGGACGGCAGCGGCCTTCCGTCGAGCTTGAGCGAGACGAGCGAGAGACCTTCGCCGTCAAGCACCAGCGGCGCGGCGGCGCTTTCGGGATTGGGCTTGAGCGACAGCGTCGCGCGCACTTTCGTTTGCGTCGAGTGCAGCGAGACGTCGAGCGCGACCGCTTCGACCAGCCAGTCGGGAGGGCGGTAATCCTTGAGGCGGATCGGCTGGGCGATATCGGTTCGCATTGTCATTTCCTATTTCATCGGCTCGGCATGGCCGATCACACGCTTGATTGACGGCGACCGTTCCCGTAGCGCGCGCTCGATTTCGTCGACCTTCTCGTGAACCGTGCGCACCCTCAAAGACGGATCGACGCGGCAATGGAAGTTGACGATCTCACCATCGTCGGTCTCGCGCACGCGCACGTCGTGCACATCGCGGACGGTGCGGCTCCCGGCGGCGATCTCGGCGAGTGCGAATTGCACGGCCTTCACGCGTTCGGGCGGCGCCTCGCGGCCGAGCGCATCCTGCATCTGCAACGGTTCAATATGGGTTTCCACCTCCACGTCGGCGCCGAGTTCGTCGGCGATCGCGGCTTCGAGCTGGTCGGCGAGCTCATGCGCGGCGGCGAGCGAAAGCTTGCCGTCGACTTCGAGATCGAGCGACACGGCGAGCTTTTCCCGGATGTCGTGCACGGTGACGTGGTGGATGGCGAGCGCCTTGTTGCGCGCGATCACCATCACCCGCTCCATCACGCTCTCGTTGTTGAGCGCGACCGGATCGGTCACCACCGCGACTTCAGCCCCCGGAATTTTCCTGCCGATGGCCAAGGTGACGCTGCTCTTCAGCGCGCTCACGCGGTCGAGTGGCAGGGTGCGGCTGACGGCCAGCACAAGATCGATGAAGGTCTTTTCGCCGACCGTGCGGGCACGCACCTGCTCGACTTCCACGACGCCGGCAACCGCGCCGACGATAGCGGTTATTTTTTCAGCGATGCCGGCCGGCGCGGTATCGGTCAGCGCGTCGACGGTGCGGCGGCCGAGGCGCCAGCCGGCGATGCACACCAGGACTGCCACCACCAGCGCGGCGACAGCATCCGCCCACCACAGGCCGAAACGCACACCGGCAAGGCCGATCAGCACGGCGAACGAAGCCCACAGATCGGAGGAAAAGTGCAGGGCGTCGGCCTCCAGCGCCTGGCTCGACGTCGCTTTCGCGGTGTGGGAGAGGGCGCGCGCGCGAAAGAAATCCACCACGATCGAAACCGCGATGACGCCGAACGCCCAGGCGTTGGCGATCACGACGTGCGGCTCGTGCTCGACCAGGCGCTTCACCGCCTCCCAGATCACGATGCCCGAAAGCACAAAAAGCAGCGCGGTTTCCAGCAGCGCCGACACGCTTTCGACCTTGCCGTGGCCGTAATGGTGCTTGGCATCGGCCGGCTTGCCGGAGATGCGCACGGCGACGTAGGTCATCACGGTGGCGCCGAGGTCGATCAGCGAATGGCCAGCCTCGGACAGGATCGCCAGCGAGCCGGTTGCCACGCCGACGACGGCCTTGGCAATCGTTAAACCCGCCGATGCCACGATCGAGGTGAGTGCGACCTGTTCCTTTTGACTCTGCATTTCGGAATGACTTGCAGCCCGCTATGATGTGCGCCAAATCAGAGATATGGCCAAATTCACCGTTAAGCCAGCCCCGAAACACGCGGTTTTTAGGACCTGAATGACATGCCGGCCATCACGATGGGCGAGAATATCCCGAGCGATTGGGCGCGGACGCTGGTCGATCCGCAGGCGTTCGCGCGCGAACAGGACAGGCTGTCACATCTCTGGACGTTTCTCGGCTGGGACAAGGACGTCGCCAAGGACGGTGACTGGTTCCGCGCCAGCCTCGCGACCCGCTCGGTGTTCGTGCAGCGCTTCGGTTCCGAGCTCAAGGGATTCGAGAACCGCTGCGCGCATCGGTTCTATCCGCTGCGGCTTGCGGACAAAGGCAACGGCCCAATCGTGTGCGGCTTCCATCACTGGCGTTACAACAAGGAAGGCCGCGCGCTCGGCATTCCGCTGGGCGAGGAAGTCTATGGCGTCATTCCGCGCGAGTTGGGCGCGCGCCTGACCCAGATTGATGTGGCGACCTGCGGGCCGCTGGTGTTCGGCCGTTTTCCCGGGCCCGGCGCGACCGAGACGCTTGAAGAGTTTCTAGGACCGGCGTTTCCGATTCTGAGCGCGATGGCACAGACGAAAGAGGAGCCGCAAGTGATCGCCGGCTCCGTGAAGGCGAACTGGAAACTCTGCCTTCACATCACCTTCGACGATTATCACGGCGTCGCCGTGCACCCGTCAACGTTTGGCAAGCTCGGCTATCTGCACCGCAAGAACGTCACCTATGACCGCTTCGGCCTGCACAGCACGTTTCTCAGCACCACCGAGCCGAATGCGCTGGCGAATATGTCGGCCGCTTGTCGAGACGGCACCTTCCGCTCGGCGAAATATCGCATTTTCCAGATTATGCCGAACCTGATCGTGTCACATTTCCGCTCGGACGCGCAATATTGGTATTGCCTCATCCAGCAATATTCGCCGGTGGCGCATGATCGTTCGTCGATGCGCGCCTGGCTTTATCCGGCGCCGTTTCCGGCCGACCACAGCAAATATTCGCGCTGGGGCCGGCCGTTCACCGATCCGATCCGGCGGCACTTGGTGCGCCACTACGTGCAAAAGGTTTTTGGCGAGGACAACGCGGTGTGCGAGCACTTGCAGGAGATCGCGCATCAGGTGCAGGACCGGCCAATCCTGAGCGCGCTGGAAGAACGCATCGGCTGGTTTGAGGAATCCTACACGAAGGCGCTGGCGGCGGGAGCGACGACCGGCTCAAGTTAGCACAGGGCGTTCGTTTGCACTTTGAGCGCCCGGAACAAAACGCAGCTTGCCGGTCCGAAATTTGCGAGATCAGTGCGACGGTTGCAACGAGGAGCGCTCAGGCGGTGCCCCTTCGACCAGGTCTATCGTCGACAAAATCCGCGCCACGATCTCGCGCGGTTGCGGTTCGATCGAGACGACGATCGGATTCTCATCCGGTCCTGGCTCCTCCAGCGCTTCGAATTGGCTGTGCAGCAAGCTTGGCGGCATGAAATGCTCATGCCGGGTGGCGAGGCGGCGCGCGATCAGGGTTTCGTCACCCTTGAGATAGACCAACCGAACGTCTGCACGATCGCCGATCAGAACATCGCGGTAGCTGCGCTTCAGCGCGGAGCACGCGATGACGCCGTGTCCGCCCGCGTGGCGCGTCTTGTCGATCCAGGCAGCGATCGCGTCCAGCCAGGGCCAACGATCCTTATCGGTGAGCGGGATGCCGCTGTGCATCTTGTCGACGTTTGAAGCTGGATGAAACCAATCGGCATCCTCGAACTCCCATCGGAGCCGGGAAGCCAGAAGCGCCCCGATAGTCGATTTCCCGCATCCCGAAACGCCCATGACGATCACCACCGCCGGGGCAGGTGGTGAAGCGCCTTTCGTTGGCCGGGTTTCACTGAACATCACTTCGCTCCTTCTGCTGCCGCGGCGCGATCCGTAAACCAGTGGAGACGCCCGACCGGGCGAACCAAGCCCGCGGGGATCGTGCGATCTCCGGCCTGTGCGCGCGCGACGACGTCTCGCTTCCCCTTTCCGGTCACCACGAATGCGATATCGCGACTGCTATCGAGCGCCGGATAGGTCAGGGTGATGCGCGCCCCGGAATTTGCGCCGATGACTGCGGCCACCCACCGCCGCGTCTCTTGCAGTGCCGGCTGGCCGGGGAATAACGACGCGGTGTGTCCGTTCTCACCGACGCCCAGCAGCGTGACGTCGAACAGCGGCCGGTCGGGAGAAAGCTTATCGGTGCCGTAGAAGCGCCTCAGCGTTACCTCGTATGCAGCGGCAGCTTGGTCCGGCGACAACCCTTCGGTCGGAATCGCGTGAACGTTTTCAGCGGGAACGGGGACATGCGAAAGGAAGGCATCGCGCGCCATCCCATAATTGCTGTCACGACTGTCGTGCGGCACGAACCGCTCATCGCCCCAGAACCAATGCGTCCGGTCCCATGGGAACCGCGATGCAATTTCCGGTGTCGCAAGCAATTCATAAAGGCGGCGGGGTGTCGATCCACCAGACAGGCTGACCGCGAAGGTGCGGTCCTTTGCCCGCGCGAGGCCGCAGAGCCATTCGGCAACGCCCTGCGCGAGCGCTTCCGTATTCTCGAATATGTGGTTTCCGGCCAGCGCAGCATCCATCATGACGCGACAGCCCTCTGCGGCGTGCTATTTCGAATTCGCGCGATGGCTGCTGCGTAGTCGTTTGAACCGAATATGGCCGATCCCGCGACAATGGCGTCAGCCCCGGCTTCGATGGCCAGTGCGGCGTTGTCACCGTTCTGTCCGCCGTCGACCTCGATCCACGGGTCCAATCCTTTCGATTTGCAAAGCCGGCGCAGCTCCCGGATTTTGGGCAATACTTCCGGCAGGAATTTCTGTCCGCCAAATCCGGGATTGACGGTCATCACTAGGACGACATCGCAAAGGTGTACGACCTGCTCAACGAACGCGACAGGACTGGCCGGGTCGAGCACCGCGCCGGCCTTCATGCCCAGTTCCCGGATGAGCGAGAGCACGCGATGCAGGTGGATCGTCGACGACGGCTCCGCCTGAACAAGCAAATGATCGGCGCCGGCGTCGGCAAAAGCGCCGATATGGCGTTCGGGCTCGACGATCATCAGATGCACGTTGAGCGGTTTCGCGGTCGAACGGCGCACCGCCTCGACGACCGCGGGGCCAAAAGAGATGTTCGGCACGAATCTGCCGTCCATGATGTCGATGTGAATCCAATCGGCGCCGGCCTGGTCGACCGCGCGGACTTCCTCGCCCAGCCGCCGCAGATCGGCTGCGAGGATGGAGGGCGCGACCACAATCGGCTTCATGACGCCCTCGGCAGGGCCGTGCCCTCGCGGTGCAGAATGAATCGCTCCATCGCCTTGGCAAAGCCTTCGTCGTCATAGGAGTCGGTGACTAGGTCCGCTTGGGCCTGCACCTCGAGGCTGGCATTGCCCATCGCGATGCTGAGACCGCCTTTGCGAAACATAAGCACGTCGTTCGGCATATCGCCGATCGTGGCAATCTCGTTGGCCGGGACCGAAAGAAGCTTTGACAAGGTCGTGACGACGGTGCCCTTGTTGGCATCCGGATGGGTGACATCAAGATAATAGGGCTGTGAACGCGCCGCCGATGCTTTTGCTCCGAGCGCGGCTTGGGCATCCTTCTCACAGCGCGTGACCAGGTCGTGATCGTCGCTCACGCCGACGATCTTGACTGCCTTGCCAAGCGCATCTTTGAAATTCTCGACAACAGTCGGAGCAAATTTGACGGTCCATTGCTCCCGCGCGACATGAGGCGCGTTAGCGTCCCGAACGAGCCAGTTCTTACCGCTATAGACCCACACATCCATTCCGTGCTGGACGATGACCTCCAGCGCGCGCGTTGCAACATCGGCTGTAAGCACGTGTTCCGCCATGATGGTCATATCAGGCTTGACGAAGATGCCGCCGTTGAACCCCGCAACCGGGGTCCGCAGCGCCAGCGGATCGGTCAACATCGCCATCCCGCGCGGCGGTCGGCCGCTGGTGATCGCAAACGCGATTCCAGTCGCTTGCAATGCGTTCACGGCCGCCACGGCGCGTGTCGTCAGCACCTTCTCCGCGGTGACGAGCGTGCCGTCGACATCGGCCAGTACAAGCGAGATTTTTGGGACGGCGCTGGGGGACACTACCATGCGCGAGCTCCGGCTCGCGCCCTTTCAAGCAATGCGGTCGAACGATCGCGGCCAAGAATGAAACACTTGATCGCGTTGGCGAAGCCCTCTTCGCGATTGCTGTCCGTCACGAAATCTGCGGCCTGCCGCACCTCCGGGCTGGCATTGCCCATGGCAATGCTGAGGCCGCTCAGTTCGAACATCGCGATATCGTTGCTGCCATCGCCAATAACGGCGATCTCCGCCAGAGGAACGGTCAACAGCTTAGCGATTTCCGACAATGCAGCGCCTTTGTTGGCGAGCGGATGGGTGATGTCGAGGTAATATGGCTGCGAACGAATGACGGAAGCATTGCCGGCGAGCGCGGCACGCATGTCGCTCTCACAGCGCGCCAGGAGCGCAAAATCCCTGCTGACGCCGACGATCTTGGCAGCATCATCGAGGGAGGCTCCGAATTCCTTGACGATCTTCGCCCGGAATCCCACCGTCCGCTCCTCGAGGCCGACGTAAGGCCCGTCGGAGTCGCGCACCAGCCAGTCCTGCCCGCTGAAAACCCAGACCTGCACTCCGTGCGCATTGAGCATGTCGACTGTGCGCCGGGCGACTGCGGGTGACAGCGGATGCTCCGTGATGATTGAAAGATCGGTTGCCGCTATCACCCCGCCGTTGAAGCCGCCGATCGGAGTCGTGATTTCGAGGGGCCCGAGCAACAGGCGCAAGCCCCGGGGCGGGCGGCTGCTGATGATCGAAAAAACAATTCCGCTCGCACGCAGCTCTGCCACCGCGGACGTGGCGCGGGGTGTAAGTCTCTTGTCATCGTTCACCAGCGTGCCGTCGACATCCGTGATCACAGCCGAACATTTGAACGGCAATGCACGCGTGCGGGTCATGACGATCTTCCATCGCCATCGCCGTCGATGCTGCGCCAGCTTCGGCCATCTCGCGCCAGAAGCTCATCTGCTTTGCCGGGCCCTGAGCTTCCCGCAGGATAAATCGGAAGATTTGTCGCGCCATCCTTGGCCCAGGCGTTGAGCACCGGCTGCACGACACGCCAAGCGTTCTCCACCATATCGGCGCGCATGAACAACGTCGGATCGCCGATCATGACGTCATAAAGCAGCGTCTCGTATCCGACATTCGGTTCCTTGGGGAACCAGTCGTCGTAGCGGAAGTCCATCTTCACGGCGGCGAGGTCCACCATCGGCCCGGGACGCTTGACCTCAAACTGCAGGGAAATCCCCTCGTCGGGCGAAATGCGCAGCACCAGCCAGTTGGGCCGCAACACGTTCACGGGAGTGTCCTGAAACGCCGCGTAAGGCGCTTGCTTGAAGCGGATCGCGATTTCGGTGTTCCGCTGCTTCAGGTGCTTGCCGGTGCGGATGTAGAACGGCACGCCGGCCCAACGCCAATTGTCGATCTCGAGTCGCATGGCGACATAGGTTTCGATGTTCGAACCTGGCGACACGTCGGGTTCCTGACGATAGGCCTTCACAGTCTTGCCGAGCACCGCGCCGGCGCCGTACTGGCCACGCACCGCCTGGGCCGGCTGGACCGTCGGCATTGCGGCGAAGACATCGGCCTTCTTGGCGCGGATCGAGGCGTCATCGAAGCCTACAGGCGGTTCCATGGCCACCAGCGAGAGCAGCGAGAACACATGGTTGGGGACCATGTCGCGTAGCGCTCCCGTCACCTCGTAGAACTTGCCGCGCCGCTCCACACCCACCGTCTCCGCCGCGGTGATCTGTACGTGATCGATTCGGTCGCGATTCCAGATCGGCTCGAACAGCCCATTGGCGAAACGGAACGTCGTGATGCTTTGGACCGTGTCCTTGCCGAGGAAGTGGTCGATCCGGAAGATCTGGTCCTCGTGCAGCGTGCGCAGGATGCTGGCATTCAGCGCTCTCGCCGAGTCCAGGCTATGGCCGAACGGCTTCTCGACAACCACGCGGCGCCAGAATCGGCGCTTGCCGCTCTCGTCGTTCTCGTCGGTGAGCTTCGCTTTGCCGAGTTGCTCGACCACGGTGCCGAAAAGCTGATCCGCAACCGCGAGATAAAAGATGGCATTGCCCTTCGTGCCGTGCGCCTTTCCGGTCTCTGCAAGAACGCCGCGAAGCTTCTCGTAGAGCTCGGGCTTCGTCAGGTCTCCCGGGATATAAGTCATCTTGTCCGCGAGATGCTTCCACACCGCCTCGTCGATGTGGTCGACATCGAATTCCGCAGTGGCGTTCCCGACAAAGCTTTTCAGCATGGTGTAGAGGTGGTCGCGCCAGCTTTCGGTAGTCCGCTCCGAGCGGGCTACGCCGATCAGCGCGAATTTCTCCGGCAGCACCTTGGTGCGCGCGAGGTTGTAGAGCGCCGGCACCACCAGGCGCTTGGTCAGGTCACCGCTGGCACCGAAAATCACCATCGCGCAGGGGTCGGCGGGCTTCGCCTGACGCCGCGCCGGGCACTCAATCAGTTGCGCAGCCTTGGGCATCTGGGTCGCGGATTTGTCGAGCATGGTTGCTACTCGGCGGCGTGCCGCGCCACGGGGGAATCCTGCGATCCCTTGGGTTTCGGTTCGGGGTCAATGGGCTCATGCCCCTCAATGTGCCCGCCGAAGCCCAACCGCATCGCCGAGAGCATCTTTTCGCCGAAAGTGTGCTCATGGCGCGAGCGGAACCGGGCATAGAGCGCAGTCGAGAGCACGTTTGCCGGAACGGCTTCCTCGATCGCGGCCTCGACCGTCCAGCGACCCTCGCCTGAATCCTGGACGAAGCCGGAGAAATCCTCCAACTGCGGATCCTTCGCAAGTGCGGCGGCGCCGAGATCGAGCAGCCAGGATGAGATGACGCTGCCGCGCCGCCACACCTCGGCGATATCCGGGATGTTCAACTCGAAGCGCTCGTCCTCGGGCAGATCCTTCGAATCCTTGTTGCGCAGGATGTCGAATCCTTCGGCGTAGGCCTGCATTAATCCGTACTCGATGCCGTTATGCACCATCTTGACGAAGTGTCCGGCGCCGGACGGGCCGGCGTGAATGTAGCCACGCTCGGCGCGGCTATCGCCTTTCCCGCGGTCCGGTGTTCGCGGGATGTCGCCGAGGCCGGGAGCAAGCGTCGCGAAAATCGGATCGAGGTGGTCCACCGCCGCCTTCTGACCGCCGATCATCAGGCAATAGCCGCGCTCGATGCCCCACACACCGCCGGAGGTGCCGCAATCGACGTAGCGAATGCCTTTCTGCGCAAGTTTTTTGGCGCGACGGATGTCGTCTTTGTAGAAGGAATTGCCCCCGTCGATAATAATGTCGTCCGGCTCCAGCAAGCCGCCGAGAAGCTCGACCGTTTCTTCAGTAATCCGGCCGGCCGGCAGCATCAGCCAAACTACGCGCGGCTTTTTGAGTTGGCCGACGAGTTGCTTGAGGTCGGCACTTCCGGCGACGTGCTCGCCGACCAGCGCCTTGACGGCTGTTGGATTCTGGTCGAACACGACGCATTGGTGGCCGTCGCGCGTCAGGCGGCGAACGATGTTTCCGCCCATGCGCCCCAAGCCGATAATGCCGATCTGCATTCGTCTTCTCCTGTTATTCGTTTATGCGAGCGCCTGCCGGACGGCTTCCTTGAGGGTTGTCAATCCCGCCGCAATATGCGGGCCGAGATGGACGCGAAGCACGCGCCGGTCGCGCTCGGCCAACACCTCGAAATCGCCCCGTGCTTCCGCCGCCTTGACGATGCCGAAAGTATATTTCTGGTCCGGGACCTGGAGATCGGCGACATCGTCGCAGGTGATCTGCAGGAACACGCCTGTATTCGGTCCGCCCTTGTAGGCCTGTCCCGTCGAATGAAGGAATCTCGGTCCGAAGCCGAGGCAGGTGGCGACGCGCTTGCGGTTGCGGATCAGGACGCGAATATCCTGAAGAGCGTTGCGATGTTGCTCGTTGCGTTCGACATAGGCGAGTAGCGCGCAATAGTCGCCATCTCGAATTCGCGCGAAATGTGCCGCAAGATATTCCACCAGCGTTCCAGCATTTCCAAGCGCTTTGCTGTTCTTCGCATCGGCAAAGAGCGCAAGATCGCCTTCCGATAGCAGCGCCGTTTCCGGCGGCAGCTTACCGGTCCGCTCGTATGTGGTGGTAAGCTCGCGCGTCTTGTCTTTGCTCGCCTCGACATCGGGCTGATTGAAGGGATCGATGCCGAGGATCGAACCCGCAACGGCCGTCGCAAACTCCCAACGGAAGAATTCCTGGCCGATGTGGTAGCGATCGGCGACGGCGATGCGCACGATCGGATGGCCCGCGCGTTCCAGCGCGGCGACTGCGTCGTCCTGCTTGGCATCCGCTTCGCTCGATAGGCGCACATAAACGAACAGCCGATCCGTCCCGTAGACGTCAGGCGGCCCGAGCGGCTCGGCGTCGACCGGAATGAGTCCCTTGCCCTGCTTGCCGGTCGACTCGGCCAGGAGTTGTTCCAGCCATGCGCCAAAATCGGCAATGCCGGGTGAGGCGACGATGGTGACCTTGTCGCGGCCGGTCTTTCCCGCCGCGCCCAGGATGGTCCCAAGCACAACGCCGGGATTGTCGGCTGGCGGCACATTGGCGGCGCATGAGCGCACCATCATCTGCGTTGCTCCGAGCAGCCTGCCGATGTCGAGACCCATCGCTGCCGCGGGCAGCAAGCCGAAATCCGATAGCACCGAATACCGCCCGCCGATGCTCGGAATGCCATACGCAATGTGGCGGAACCGGTCGCGTTCCGCGACCTTCTGCAGTGGAGATCCTGGGTCCGTGATGGCGATAAACCGCGATCCGGCTTGATCGGCTCCAGCGGCCCTCTTTGCGGACTCGAAGAAATACTGCTTCAGGATATTTGGTTCGAGCGTGCTGCCCGACTTGCTCGACACAATGAAAAGAGTCTGGGCGGGATTGATCTTGCTCTCGACGGTCCGAATCTGCGCGGGGTCGGTCGAGTCGAGCACGAGAAGCTCAGGGCGTCCGTCCCGGCGCCCGAACGTCTCGGCAAACACTTCCGGTCCGAGGCTCGATCCGCCCATGCCGAGCAGAAGAACGTGAGTGAAGCCCGCCCGCTGGATGTCATCGGCCACATTCGACAAGTCGCCGATCCGCTTGTGCTGCTCCCCGGCGATGCCGAGCCAGCCAAGCCATTTCGCCTCATCCGTTGCCGTCCACAGTCGCGCGTCGCCAGCCCAGAGCAGGCGCACGTTGCCGTCATGACGCCATGATTCAAGCGAGTCGGTGACTGCCTTTTCGAGCTCTGGCGGGAATTTGTACGTCTGGCTGTCGAGCTTTTCGCCAAGATTGGCGGCGCGCTTGCTGGCCACAGCCCCGAGCAGCTTATCGAAGGCCTCGGCGAAGAGTTGCACGCCTTCCTCGACCAATTTTGCGGTCACCATGTCGATCGAGATGCCGGACCGGTCCACTGCGGCCATCGTCTGCCTGGCTTCGTCGATATTCTCCTCAAGGCTCGCGCGCACCTTCCCATGATCGCGGAAGGCATCCATCGTCGCCGGTGGCATGGTGTTGACTGTGTCGGCGGCAATCAGCCCTTCGACATAGAGTACGTCGCTGTAGTCCTTGTTCTTCGTCCCGGTGCTTGCCCAAAGCAGCCGCTGCACTCGTGCGCCGCTGGCCTGAAGCTTACGCCAGCGGGCGCCGGCGAAAAGCCGCTTATAGTGCTGATAGGCAAGCTTCGCGTTGGCGATCGCGACCTTGCCGCGGAGCCCGATCAGCGCACGGCGCTCGTCCGCGGCCTCTGTCTGCCCCAGGCGGTCCTCAATCAGTTTGTCGACCGCAACATCGATGCGGCTGACGAAGAAGCTGGCGACACTCGCAATCCTGCTCGCGTCGCCTCCTTGCCCGGTCAGATGTTCGAGCCCGGCCAGATAGGCTTCGACGACGTCTTCGTAGACTTGCTGCGAGAACAGCAGCGTGATGTTGACGTTGATGCCCTCGCCGATGAGTTGGCGGATGGCCGGCAAGCCAGCTTTGGTCGCCGGCACCTTGATCATCAGGTTGTCGCGACCGACAGCCCGCCAAAGTCGCCGCGCCTCGACGATCGTCGTGTCGGTGTTCATCGCCAGATACGGCGAGACTTCAAGGCTGACATAACCATCGCGGCGTTCGGTTGCGTCGTAAACAGGGCGAAGCGTGTCCGCGGCGTGCCGAATGTCCTCGATCGCGAGACGCTCGTAGAGCGCCATGGCGCCGCAGTCGCCCGAAGTTTCCGCCGCCTTCAACGACGAATCGTAATCGGCGCTGCCGGCAATGGCCTTCTCGAAAATTGAGGGATTGGACGTGACGCCCGTAAGCCCATCCTGCTCAATCAGCTTCTTGAGGCCGCCCTCGGCGATGAATCGCCGGGACAGAAAATCGAGCCATACTGCTTGTCGGTAGTCGTGCAAATGCCGGAGCGGATTCACGGACGATTTCGTTTTGACTTGTACGTTCATCATGTCGTTCCTTTGGGCTTCGCGATTTGTCCCTTCGCGGCGGCAATTACCTTGGCTGGCGTGAAGCCGAACTTGATGAGCAGGTCTTTGAGCGGCGCCGAGGAGCCGAATGTATGCATGCCGATCTTGGCGCCGGTCGTACCGGCATAGCGGTCCCAGCCGATCACCGAGCCCATCTCGACCGAGACGCGGGCCGTGATGTTGGGTGGGAGAACGCCGTCGCGGTACGATTCATGCTGCTGCTCGAATAGCTCCCACGACGGCATGCTGACGACGCGTGCCGGAATGCTTTGCCGCTTGAGCTCTTCAAAAGCGTCGATGCAGAGCGCCACCTCGCTGCCGGTGCCAATGAGGATCACTTCAGGCTTGCCGTCCGGCGCGTCGGCGAGAACGTAGGCGCCGTACGCCACGCCGGCAGCCGGCGCGTAGCGCGTACGGTCAAATGTCGGCAGCGGCTGGCGACTCAACACGAGACAGGCGGGCTGACGCTGGAGACTGATGATGACGCGCCACGCTTCGACGACCTCATTGGCGTCGGCGGGACGGAGCGTGATGAGTCCGGGGATGCTACGGAGCGCGACGAGCTGTTCGATCGGTTGGTGCGTCGGTCCGTCCTGGCCTACGCCGATCGAGTCGTGGGTGAAGACATAGATGACAGGAAGCTCCATCACGGCGGCGAGGCGGACGGGCGGCTTCATGTAGTCCGAGAAGATAAGAAAGCTCGCGCCGTAAGGGCGGACTTTGGACAGCGCAATTCCGTTCAGGATCGCACCCATCGCATGCTCCCGGATGCCGAAGTGCATGTTGCGGCCGCCGGGCGCGCCGGCTTCGAGATCGCCAGCGCCTTCGAATGCGAGATGAGTCTTGGTCGATGGCGCGAGATCGGCCGAGCCACCGATCAGCCAAGGATAATGGGAGGCGATGGCGTTGAGCACCTTGCCGGAGGAGTCGCGCGTGGCAAGGCCCTTCGCGTCGGCCGCGAAAACCGGAAGAGAAATGTCCCAATCATCGGGAAGCTCCCCCAGCTGCATGCGTTCGATCCTGTTGGCAAGATCGGGATACTTTTCTCGGTAGGATTTGAACAGTCTGCTCCAATCTTCCTGGAGACTTCTTCCGCGCCGGCCGATGCCGTCCTGAAAATGCTCGCGCACGCCGTCCGGCACCAGGAATTTGGCGTCCTCGGGCCAGCCGTAGCTCCGCTTTGCGAGAGCTATCTCCTCAGCGCCGAGCGGCTCGCCGTGGGCCGCGCTGGTGTCATGCTTATGTGGGGCGCCATAGCCGATGTGGCTATTGACGATGATCAGAGTCGGCACGTCTTCGGTTTGCTTGAAGACATCGAGTGCCTGGGCCAACCGCTCTCTATCGTTGGCGTCGCCAACTCGCTGCACGTTCCAGCCATAGGCGAGAAAACGCGCCGCGACATCGTCGCTGAAAGCGAGGTCCGTATGGCCCTCGATTGTGATCCCGTTGCTGTCGTAGACCCAGCAGAGGTTACCGAGCATCTGGTGACCGGCGAACGACGCCGCTTCACTCGATACGCCCTCCATCATGTCGCCGTCGCTGCACAACGCATATACGTCGTAGTCGAACATCGCATGGTTGGGCCGATTGAAATGCTGCGCCAGCCAGCGCCCGGCAAGAGCCATGCCAACGCTGTTGCCGCAGCCTTGGCCGAGCGGCCCGGTGGTCGTCTCGACCCCCGAGGTCAGGTGATATTCGGGATGACCGGGGCATCTGCTGTCCAGCTGCCGAAACCGCTTGATATCGTCGAGCGTGACAGAGAGCTCATCGAGACGCTCATATTTCGCATTGACGGCCTTCACGCCGCAGAGATGCAGCAGCGCGTAGAGCAGCATTGAGGCGTGGCCATTGGAAAGAACGAAGCGATCGCGGTTGGGCCAGATCGGGTCATCTGGATTGAAGCGTAGAAAATTCTGCCAAAGCGTGTAGGCCACCGGTGCCAACGCCATCGGCGTGCCGGGATGGCCTGAATTGGCCTGCTGCACGGCGTCCATTGCCAAAGTGCGAATTGTATTAACGCATTTTTGGTCAATAGCCTCTGGAGACGCAGGACCCTTTCGGCCTTCGCCGAAGTTTGCAAGATCGTGCGCTGTGCGCGTCTGAGTCTGAGGCTGCGGGCGAGACGATGTGACCGTCTTCTCCTTCAGGAAAATGGTGCTTTTGGAACGAATCCCGTCAGTCATCATGTGTCTCCGTCATTTAGAAAATGGCTGCCAATGACTTTGGCAGGGACGAAACGTCCCTTGAAAAGCTCGCATCCGCTCAAATAAGCGTCCGCTCAAATAAGGGTCGTCTACTAGCGGTGAGGTGTGTGTCGAGGGCCTATCCGAATAGACAATGTGCCGCCCTTAAGTGGCAACGCGCGCCGACCCATCTAGTTGCGTGGCGCGAGGCTTTGTCATCCTAGTAAAAATAGGGTCTTCGAGGACGCCGCCATACAAAATGGACCATATTGCAAAGATTTAATCGGCCGCCGTTAGATTTCGTGTTTGTGATGCCTGTCCGTCCAATAAAGGAGGACGGTACGACACAGCCTAAAAGGTACGGCGATGTCGTACCCAGGGAACAAATTGGGTAAAAAGAGCCCGAAATGGTACGACATGAGACGTCGGCGAAAATTTGCAAGTAGCTAATAAAATAAGGAAATCGCCCGAAAGTCTATCCCATCGTTTCTGTGTCGCTCCGATGATGGATGGCGGGCGCTGACCAGAAAGACGCCATCATTTCATAAGCTTACCCATAACCACGATTTGGCGTTTAGTACTGGTCGTCGTACCAAATATCGGATCACACGGTATGCACCAATTGTTGCTGCGACTTCACCCGGGCTCGCGTAACTCGCCGGCGGCAAGTATCGAAGTGAAGGTCGCGCGCACGCGCAACGACAGTCTAGTATTGTCTTACATCGTGACCGGCAGGATGAGCGATATCCGTATGCCGTCCCTCGTAGCACCCACGCGCAGCGATAAGCTTTGGCGCCACACGTGCTTCGAGGCGTTTGTCCGCGCATCCTCTGGCGCGGAATATTACGAATTCAACTTTGCGCCTTCCGCCCAATGGGCGGCGTATCGGTTTAGCGGCTATCGCAGCGGAATGACGCCCGTTGACGAGATTGGCGCGCCTTCGATCCACGTGCGATCGAGCCCCGACTGCTACACATTGGACGCCACGCTGGAGTTGGATCGCCTATCGGACTTG
>JBAUHH010000371.1:0-2424 GCA_049680165.1 Pseudolabrys sp. | reverse complement strand
GTGCAAATTCTGACCTGGGCCGGTCTCACTCCGGTGTTCTGCGACGTCGATCCGGAAACCCAGATGCTCACGGCCGACCGCGCCGAGAAGCTGATTACGTCCAAGACCTCGGCCGTGCTGGGCGTGCATTTGTGGGGCCGCGGCTGCGATCCGAACAATCTGGCCGAATTGTGCCGCCGGCGTAATTTGAAATTGATATTCGATTCGGCTCATGCGATCGGCTGTACCTTCGGGGGCCGAAATATGGGCGGCTTCGGCGACGTCGAGATATTTTCGTTCCACGCCACCAAAGTCCTGGGCGCGACAGAAGGGGGCGCGTTGACCACCAATGACGACGATCTGGCGGGACAGATACGCACCGTTCGCAATTTTCATTCTTCGCAGACCTACGGTGAGGTCCCGGTCCGCATCAACGGCAAGATGACGGAGGCGCAGGCGGGCTTCGCGCTGCTCGGTCTCGTCCATCTTGACGAATGGATCGAGCGCAACCGCAAGCTCTACCAGCGCCACAAGGAGCGGGCCGGTGCGGCGCCCGGGGTGCGCTTCGTCGATCACGCGCAGGGCGAGCGCAGCAATTACCAATATTGCGTTGTGGCCATCGATCCGCAACTCGACGTGACGCGCGATGAAATTCGCCAGATACTCGAGGCTGAAAATATCTGGGCGCGGCGATATTTCTACCCGGGCATGCACCGGACCGCGCCGTACGGCGCCCCCGGCGGGAAAAGCAACGTAAATTTGCCGGTAACCGATATGTTATGCACGCAGCTTTTGCAGTTGCCGCTCGGGTCGGGCATGACCAACGACGACGTTGACAGGATATGGGACATCGTCGAATTGTGCACTAAACATCCTGAGGAAATCCGCAAAAGGCTGGATTCCCGGAGCCAATAAACGGCGTTGCGCCGAGATCCGACGAGGCTGCGATGAAGCTCGGCATCATGCAGCCGTACTTTTTTCCGTATCTCGGCTACTTCGAGCTGATTGCGCGAACCGACCGGTGGGTGGTGTTCGACGTCGTGCAATACAACGCCAAGAGCTGGATGAGCCGCAACCGCATCCTGCATCCGACGCAAGGCTGGCAATATATCAATGTGCCGGTGGTCAAGGCGCCGCACGGCACGGCGATCAAGGATATCGTGGTCAAGGATCGCGCGGCGGCATTGACGCGCGTGCTCGGGCAGCTCGAACATTATCGCAAGCGCGCGCCGCACTTTCGCGCGGCCACGGACATCGTGCGCGCGGCGTTTTCGATTGCGTCGGACCAGTTGGTGGATCTCAATATTGCGACGCTCGCTACGGTGTGCGGTTACCTCGGCGTCACGTTCAAATATTCGCTTTGTTCGGCCCTTAATCTCGATCTCGGCAACGTCGAGCAAGCGGGACAATGGGCGCTGGCGATTGCGAAACAACTCGGCGCTTCCGAGTATCTCAATCCGCCGGGCGGGCGCGCGATCTTCCGGCAGGAAGAATGGGATGCCGCATCGATCAAGCTGAGCTTCACCGATATGCCGCAATTCACCCACAACTGCGCGCCGTATCAATTCGTCGAACATCTTTCGATTCTCGACGTGCTGATGTGGAACGACGCGGCGACCGTTGCTCAGGCGCTGAGAAGGCAATCCTGATGTCAGCCTTGCCCGACGCAGGGGCCTTTCCGGACCTGATCGCAAAATACGGCAAGAAGGGCGAGCGCTGGCCAAACCCGACGCCGGAGCAATTGCAATGGCATCGTGCCTACCGCGACGAGTTTGCGCGCGAACGTGCCATTCATGTCGATATCGCCGGCCGCGATTACCGCATCGAAGTCCCGCCGCCGAATTTTTTCTTCGACCGATTAAAGAATGACGAGCCGTTCGCGTTTGCGCGCCTGCCACACGGCTTTTGGGACGCGTGGTCGATGCGCGACCGGATCGCCGCCGAGCCACAACTCGCACCGTTGACGCCGCCCGAGCGGCGCGCGCTCGCCTGCCGCATCGGCCGGCTGGCGAAGCCGTTCCACGGCGGTTTCGTCGAAGGCTTCGACGAGGAAATTTCCGCGCTTATTCCTGAGCACCGCGACAATCCGGATTTCTTCAAGTCGGTCGCCTTCAAGGGGTTTCCGACGCCGGACGAGGATCTGTTTAATCTCGGCACGCCGCCGGAAGAGCGCGCCGACCGGCTCGCGCTGCTCGGCAAGACATTCGCGGCCCAGGACCGTCTTCTCGATGCGGTCCTCTGGAAGCGCCTGGCCTATTCCGGCGATCTTGCCGCTTTGCCACCGCTATGCCGGAACCGGCATGTGGTCGTACTCGCGCGCGATTATTTCGGTGATTTGAATCGACGCTGGGATTTGCGGCGCTTCACTCACATTCCGATCCCGCGGCAGGTCAGTCACCTTATCCGCTGGAAGTTGTTCGACCAGTTGCGCGCGGCGCTCGCCGA
>JBAUHH010000370.1:0-3341 GCA_049680165.1 Pseudolabrys sp. | reverse complement strand
GCCGCGTCCGACCGCAAGCCGCGCCAGCGCGCGCGCCAGATCGGGCGCCGCCTGAAGGCGTGCGCGGGTGTCGATGCGGGCGGTGGCGTCGTTGAGGAAGGCGGAGACGGCGTCGAGCCGCCGCGCGATCGCCGCGGGATCGGTGAGGGGAGCGGACAATCGTTGCGCCAGCAGGCGCGAGCCGGCGGACGTTACCGTGCGGTCGATCGATTCCAGCAGCGAGCCGCGTCGCTCACCCGACAGCGTGCGCACCAGCTCGAGATTGCTGCGGGTGGCCTGATCGATCGCCATCGTCGCGCCGGCGCTTTCGCGCAAGGGCGGCGACAGCGGTGGCCGGTGGCCGATTTGCGTGCGCTCGACATAGGTGACGCAAGCCGCGGCGGCGGTGAGTTCGGTGCGCGTGAGCGTGCCGAAGGCTTCGCTGGTCGCGACCGAAAAGAACGAGGTCAGCCGCCGCTCGGCGGTGGCGCCGTCGAACACGTCGCGCGCCAGCGGCGTCACCGCGGGCAGCGTGCGGAACCAGGGCATCAGATCGGCGTCGGCATAAAGCGCGTCGGAAACGAGGATTTCGCTCGGCTCCAGCCGTGCGACTTCGGCGGTGAGCGCGGCGCGGTCGCATTCGGTGATGCGGAATTCGCCGGTCGAGATGTCGATCCAGGCAAGGCCGAAGCGGCTGTCGGTTTCGTTCGACGATGCGCGAGAGCGCGCGATCGCGAGCAGGTAATTGTTGCGCCGCGCGTCGAGCAGCGTGTCTTCGGTGAGCGTGCCGGGCGTGACCAGGCGCACCACGTCGCGCCGCACGACCGCTTTCGAGCCGCGTTTTTTCGCCTCCGCCGGATCTTCCAGCTGCTCGCACACCGCGACGCGGAAACCGAGCGCGATCAGCCGGTGCAAATATTCGTCGGCGCGGATGACGGGAACGCCGCACAGCGGCACGTCCTTGCCGAGATACTTGCCGCGCTTGGTGAGCATGATGCCGAGTGCGCGCGAGGCGACCTCGGCGTCGTCGAAGAACAATTCGTAAAAATCGCCCATCCGGTAGAACAGCAGGCTGTCCGGATTGGCGGCCTTGATCTCGACGTACTGCGCCATTGCCGGTGTAACGCGTCCGTCTTCGACGGACGCTATGGCCGGTGTGACGCGTCCGTTGTCCTCGGGCGATGTCGCCTCGGGCTCGGAAAATCCAATGGGTTGTGCAGTGGCCATGAGCGCGGAGGTTAGCAGATGGCCGGCCGGCTTTCACGGCGACAGTACCGAGCTGTGCACGCCTCATCCTGAGGAGCCCGCCGCAGGCGGGCGTCTCGAAGGATGAGGCCCCTCGTCCTTCGAGACGCGCCCTTCGGGCGCTCCTCAGGACGAGGGTAGGGCGGGTCAGCTCGGAAACCTCACGCCGGTGATGCGCTCGAGATTGCCGCGCCAGATGTTTTCCTTCTCGGCCTTCGGCAAATCGATGCCGTCGACGATGCGCAGCGTCTCGCGCGTGTACATCGTTCCCTTCTCGGGATCGAACGGGCAGTCGGAGGCGAACAGGATCTTGTCGTGATCGTAGAAGTCGAAGCCCGCGCGGGTCGCTGGCTCGCCGCCGAACACGGCGGTGTCGGCGTAGAACTGGTGCTTGAAGTAATCGAGCGGGCGCTTCTTCAGGCGCTTGAGCACGACGCTCAAATCCTCATCCGACGTGCGCGCGCCGAGCTGGTCCCAGCCCGGACCGATGCGGCCTTCCAGCATCGGCACGATGCCGCCGAAATGGTGCGTGATGATTTTCAGGTTCGGATATTTGTCCATGATGCCGGAGAACACCATGCGTGCCATCGCCGCCGCGGTTTCGTAGGACCAGCCAAAGGTCCACCAGATTTCGTATTTGGATTTCTTCTCGGACAGATAATCCGGGAAATTGGCGGCGCGCGCCGGGTGCATCCAGATCGGCTTGTTGAGCCGGTTCATGGCCGCGAAGAACGGATCGAACGCCGGATCGTCGAGCGGCTTGCCTGCGATGTTGGTGTATATCTGTACGCCGAGCGCGCCGTTTTTCAGCGCGCGCTCGCATTCGCGCACGCCGGCGTCAGGGGCGGCGAGCGGCGCCTGCGCGACCCAGCCGGGAAAATGGCGCGGATGCTTCTGGCAGATTTCCGCAAAGCCGTCATTGACCAGCTTTGTGTATTCTTCCGTCAGCTTGCCGTCGCCTTTGGTCATCACTTCCAGTGGCGGCATCGGATAAGAGAGAATCTGCCCGTAATCGGGAAACGTGTCGACGACCTTCAGGCGAACGTCGAGGTCGTGGATGCACGGAATTTCGCGCACGCGCTTGCCGATGTCGGCGTGGCCGCTCTCGACGATCTTGTCGAAGAAACGCTTCGGAATGAAGTGTGTGTAGGCGTCGATGCGCATTGTTCCTCCAGGCGGGTATGATTTCTGTCTTGAACGCCTATGCGGCGGGTTCGGGTTTCAGGCGGGCGCGGGCGAACCACACTTCGCGCACAAGCACGGCCAAGGCAAGCACGAAACCGGCGCCGATCACCCAGTCGGCGCCGTTGAACATGCGGGGCTGCACCAGCAGCATGAGTGCGACGACGGCGTAGCCGATGCGGAAGGGCCAGGGCACGCGCGCGAAACAGTAGCCGACCACCGCGACGGTGCCGATGAAGATGCCGAGCAAGCACAAGCCGATGTGCAGCACGACCAGTAGCGGGCTGTCGTTCATGATCAGCGCGGGCGTGTACACGAACATGAACGGAAGGAAATAGGCGCACCAGCTCACGCGCATCGCGGTCCAGCCGGTCTGCCATTGATCGGAGCGCGCGATGGTCGCGGCCGCGAAGGCCGCGAGCGCGACCGGCGGCGTCACCATGCCGAGGATGCCGTTGAACAGCACGAACAAGTGCGCCTGCATCGGCGCGATGCCTGCCTGCACCAGCGCCGGCGCGGCGAGTGTCGCAAGGATGATGTAGACACCGGTCGTGGGCAGCGGCAGGCCGAGGATGAAGGACGCAATCGCCGTGATGACCAGCAGCAGCCCGGTGCTTCCGCCGCTGATGGTGAGCAACTGTTGCGTCAGCGAGAATGCGACGCCGGTGATGCTCATGGCGCCGATCAGAATGCCGGCGATGGCGGTGATGGCGATGATGTCGACGACCGCGCCGCCCGCCGAGATTATCGCGTCGAGCACGTTGAGCGGCGTTAGACGCCTGCCATTGTGCGGCACGATCATTGCCAGGATGCCGAGCAAGGCGGTCGCGCACAGCGCGGCGTATTCCGGCTCCCAGTTGAGCCAGACCAGCCCGACGATGAGAACCGCAAAGGGGATGACGAAGTGCCAGCCCTTGCGCAGCACCGTTCCGAGT
>JBAUHH010000369.1:0-1608 GCA_049680165.1 Pseudolabrys sp. | reverse complement strand
CGCGACTGCGCGATCGGCGCCGGCGCGGTCCTCACGCATGCGCTCCTCGGCGATCGCGTCATCATTCATCCGGGCTGCAAGATCGGGCAGGACGGCTTCGGCTTCGTGATGGGCGCAAAGGGACACCTCAAGATTCCCCAGGTCGGCCGCGTCATCATTCAGGACGACGTCGAAATCGGCGCCGGAACCACGATCGACCGCGGCGCCATCCGCGACACCGTCATCGGCGAAGGCACCAAAATCGACAATCTCGTTCAGGTCGGCCACAATGTGAGCATCGGCCGCCATTGCGTGCTGGTGGCGCAAACGGGCATTTCCGGCTCCGCGACGCTGGAAGACTTTGTTGTGCTGGGCGCGCGCGTCGGCGTAAATAACAACGTGACCGTCGGCGAGGGCGCGCAAATCGCCGCGACCAGCATCGTGCATGGCGACGTGCCCGCCGGCGCGCGGTGGGGCGGCGCGCCCGCGAAGCCGGTGAAACAGTGGTTACGCGAAGTGATGACGCTCGAACGTCTTGCGCGTGGTAAGGGCCCGACAGCCCAGAGCGAAGCTCGGGACGAATGAGACGCGTCGATGAATGACACAGCCACCAAGCTGGAAGCGGCCGACATCGCGATGGTGCTCAAGATGCTGCCGCACCGCTATCCGTTTCTGATGGTCGATCGCGTGATCGACATCCGCGGCGACGAGCACGGCATCGGCATCAAGAACGTCACCGTGAACGAGCCCCATTTCCAGGGGCACTTTCCCAACAATCCGGTTTTCCCCGGCGTGCTGATGATCGAAGGCATGGCGCAGACCGCCGGCGTGCTGTGCATCGCGGCGACCTCGTTGACGCAGCCGAAGTCGGTTTATTTCCTGACCATCGACAAGGCGAAATTCCGCAAGCCGGTTTTGCCGGGCGACACCATCGAGTACCACATGAACCGGATCGCGCGGCGCAAGAGCATGTGGTGGTACCGCGGCGAGGCCAAGGTCGGCGGGCAGATCGTGGCCGAGGCGGAACTCGGCGCCATGATTTCGGACCCATGAGCGTATTGATGAGCGCGTGTCCATGAGTGTGAGCGTGGCCGCGATCGATCCCTCGGCGCGAATCGAAACGGGAGCGGCGATCGGGCGGGACGTGTCGATCGGGCCCCATTGCACGATCGGCCCGCATGTGAAGATCGCCGACGGCTGCCGGCTCGTCGCGCATGTACACGTCGCCGGCCACACCACCATCGGCCCGCGCACCGTCATCTATCCGTTCGCCTCGCTCGGCTCGCCACCGCAATCGGTAAAGTACCGCGGCGGCGCGACGCAGCTCGTCATCGGCGCGGATTGCGATATCCGCGAAAACGTCACCATGAGCATCGGCACCGAAGACGACGGCGGTGTGACGCAAGTCGGCGACAAATGCTTTTTCATGGTCGGCTCGCACGTCGCGCATGATTGCAAGGTCGGCAACAACGTCACGGTCGCCAATAATGTGATGCTCGGGGGTCACGTCTCGGTAGGGGACTATGTGGTGTTTGGCGGTGGCGTCGCCGTGCGCCAGTTCGTGCGCATCGGCGATGGCGCGATGCTCGTCGGCCTGAGTGGCGTGCGCGCCGACATCATTCCGTGGGG
>JBAUHH010000368.1:0-12948 GCA_049680165.1 Pseudolabrys sp. | reverse complement strand
GGCTTATAAAACGCCCTTGGCGAAGGTTCCCTCGCCCGACTTCACGGCCCGCTTTTGGGTTGGCGTGGGTCGATAGCACGGGTTCTTGGCGATTCCTAGGGCATTCGTCCGCGGATACCGCCGTTTTGCGGGCATTTCCGCAATGCGCCATTAACAACCCTGTGACATGTGGGCGGTGTCACATAATTTATGGCTGATACATGCGAAAAGGCCGGACTTTCGACTAAATTCACGGCCAGCAATCGCTTCTGCGATTCACAGGGGGTGACTTATGCAGACCAACCGCTCACGCGGGCTGATCTCTTTTGTATCAGCCGTCTTTATCGTTGCCGGCGCCGTCCTCGCCGCTGCCAGTCCAGCCGCCGCGCAGGCACTTTTCCTTCCTGCAACCACAGCCGATGCCAGCGCCGCCGCGGCACAGCCGGTGCCGTTTATCTCGGCCGCGACGCGCAATCGGGTGGCACGCATCAATCGCAGCGCGCTGACGCGGCATGTCGCGCCGGCCGGCAACGATCTCGCCGCCGATCGCGCAGCGCGCGCGAGCGCGCTCGACGGCGTGCTCATTTTGAATTTGTTTCCGGACGTGAGCGCGACGTTCAACCGCACAGGCGTAACCGAGCAGGACAGCGGCGGTTACATTTGGGAAGGCGCCGTGCGCGGCCAAGGCGCGCAGGAAGCCTTGCTGCTGGTCGACGACAATCAGGTCGTCGGGCACGTGCAACTGGGATCCAACATCTATCGGATCGATCCGGTTGCCGGCGACGTCTATCGCATCACCGAGATCAATCAGGCCGCCTTCCCGCCGGAAGGATTGCCGCTGACCCCGCCGGGCGGCACGCGAGGACAAATAACGCCGCAGCGGGAAACGGCGGAAAGCGCTGTCCAGCCCGCAGTCGCCACGACCATTACGGTTCTGGTGGCCTATACCAACACCGCACTGACCGAAGCCGGCAGCGTTGCCACCATGAATAACACCATCACCATGGGTGTCGCTCTGGCCAATCAGGCCTACACACGCGGGAAAACCGCGATCAAGTTGGTGCTCGCCGGCAAGATGAAGGTTAATTACGCCGAGGGCTCCGACTTCTCGGTCGACCTGAACGATCTCACGACCGGCGCCAAACTAGCTGCGGTGCGCACCAAGCGCCAGCAACTGCACGCCGACCTGGTCACGCTCTTCCGAAAAAATGACGCCAGCCTGTGCGGTCTCGGTTGGCTGCCGGGCAACGGCATCATGCCGACGCCAGGCCCCAGCACGACTAATCTCGGCTTCCAGGTGGTCAACTGGACCTGCGTGACCGGTAATTACAGCTGGCATCACGAGATGGGCCACAATATGGGGCTCAACCATGACCGCTACGAATACAATCTCGAAGGTGGCGGCAATCCGGCGGCGATCTATTACAACTTCGGCTACGTGAACCTGCCGAAGCTTCAGCGCACCGTAATGGCCTACAATAATCAGTGCGCGGCCGCCGGCAAGTTCTGCACGCGCATCAACTGGTTCAGCTCCGGCACGATCAAGGCGACCGGCAATGTCGTGATCGGCAAGTCGAAGGGCGTTGCGGGAGCGGCGGATAACTCGACGCGCCTTAAACAGGACCGCGTTGCGATCTCGCACTACCGTTAAAGCCGATTTGCACCATCATGGCGGCGCCGGAGGACTCCGGCGCCGTTGCCTTTTCGGCAGTAGCATGAGGGATTAAAGCCCGGCGATAGCGGATGGCTGATATGGTCTGAACGGCCTTCCTTCGGCCACCGCTTTGGTATTCAACGGCCTCACTTTGCCGCAGCCGCCCTCGCCTCAACCGCTCTCGCCCCATGCCCCGTGAGCGCATCGTTCCGCTGATCATCGCGGTTGCCCTATTCATGGAGAACATGGACTCAACCGTCATCGCCACCTCGCTGCCGGCGATCGCGGCCGATATCGGCACCAACCCGCTCGCGCTCAAGCTCGCGATCACCTCCTACCTGCTCTCGCTCGCGATCTTCATTCCGGCGAGCGGCTGGACCGCCGACCGCTTCGGCGCGCGCACGGTGTTTCGCGTTGCCATCGCGGTGTTCGTCATCGGCTCGATCGGCTGCGCGCTGTCCGGCTCGCTCACCGATTTCGTCATCGCCCGCATCGTGCAGGGCATGGGCGGCGCCATGATGACGCCGGTTGGCCGCATGGTGCTGGTACGCACAATCACCAAGCGCGAGCTGATCGGCGCCATGGTGTGGGTGACGACGCCGGCGCTGATGGGTCCGGTGCTCGGGCCCCCGGTCGGCGGATTCATCACCACCTACGCGTCCTGGCACTGGATCTTCATCATCAACGTGCCGATGGGCATTCTCGGCATCATCCTCGCGACCTATTTCATTCCGGATATCCGCGCCGAGAAGCACGAGCGTTTCGACGTCGTCGGCATGGTGCTCGCCGGGCTCGGGATCGCCGGTATCGCGTTCGGACTGTCGGTGCTGGGGCTCAATTTCCTGCCGTGGACCGTGGTGGCCGGCCTGATCGTGGGCGGCATCCTTTTCGTCGCCGCCTATCTGGTGCACGCGCGGCACACCGAAAACCCGGCGCTCGATCTCACGCTGTTCCGGCTGCCGACATTTTTTGCGAGCGTCACCGGCGGCTTCATCTTCCGGGTCGGCATCGGCGCGCTTCCCTTCCTGCTGCCGCTGATGTTGCAGATCGGATTCGGGATGACGCCGTTCCAGTCCGGTTTGATCACCTTCGCCAGCGCGATCGGTGCGCTGGGCATGAAGGGCGTGGTGACCACCATCCTGCGCCGGTTCGGCTTCCGCACCATCCTGATCACCAACGCGATCGTGAGTGCGGGATTCCTCGCCATCTGCGGCGCGTTCACGCAAGCCACGCCGGTCGCCGTGATGTTCGTGCTGCTGATGATCGGCGGCTTCTTCCGCTCACTGCAGTTCACCAGCATCAACACGCTTGCTTACGCCGACGTCGACCCGAGACGCGTTGGCCGCGCCACCGCGCTCGTCAGCGTCGGCCAGCAATTGGCGATCTCCGCCGGCGTCGCGCTCGGCGCATTGGCGGTGGAACTGACCTTGCGCTTCAAGGGCAACGGCACTTTGGGGGCGTCGGACTTTCCGCCGGCGTTTCTGGTGGTGGCGTTCCTCTCGGCGCTCTCGGTGCCAATCTTCTGGCGCCTGTCCCCGCATGCCGGCGCGGAGATGGCAGACCGCCTCCCGGCGCCGACGGATTCCTCGGACCAGCGCGCCGCATAGCGGCCGAAATTCTACTTCAGGTTGAAAATTAATAACATTCGTGCATTAACCATATTCGGGGTTCCATGCCCGTCTCGGGACCCCAAACCCTCGACAAGCATTTGTCCTGCTAGGTATTTTTGCGTTTCGTTAGGGTTAACAGGCACCGTTAAATGGGTTTGCGTACAGGCCGGAAGCATCTGTTGGCGCGACTGATGGGGTCATGCGCCCTCGCCGTCCTGGCGTTTGTGGCTTTGCAGCCGACCGCCGCGCTGGCGCAAAGCCGCGAGGCGCGCGCCTGCGCGACCCAGGCCGTCGACCTCGCCGATCAGCGCATCACGGCCTGCACCGCCTTGATCAAGTCGGGCCGCCTGCACGGCGAACCGGCCGGCGTGGCGTACGGATTGCGCGGCCTCGCTTACCTCGATCGCGGTGACACCCCGCACGCCATCGCCGATCTCGACCAGGCGGTCGCGCTCGCGCCCGATTTCGCGCCCGCCTATCAGAACCGCGGCAATGCCTGGTACGCGCAGGGCAACTTCGGCCGCGCCATCTCCGATTACGACGCGGCGATCCGCATCGATCCGAATACCGCCTCGCCTTACTTCAACCGCGCCACCGTGCGGCGCGATCTCGGCTCCACCGACGACGCGTTCGCCGATTACGCCAAGGCGATCAGCCTCAATCCCAACAAGGCGAACGTCTACAGCGGCCGCGGCCAGCTCTACATCCGGCAGCACGACTACGCGCGCGCCATCGCCGATTTCGACCGCGCGATCAGGCTCGATCCCCGCGCCGACAATTTCATGCTGCGCGCGCAGGCGCGCCAGCAGAGCGGCGATCTCGACCGGGCGCTGGCCGACTACATCGAGGCGACCAAGCTCAATCCGAAAGACATCGACGGCATGACCGCGCAGGCGGCGATCTGGCGCAAGAAGGGCGACGTCGACAAGGCGATCGCGATCTACGATCACGCCGTCATCGCCGACCAGAGCCGCGCCAAGACCTACGCGTTGCGCGCGCAGGCTTACGCCGAGAAGGGCGACCGCAAGCGCGCAATGTCGGATATCAGCCGCGCGCTGAAATTCACCTGGAACGCCGATTTCCTCAAAGTGCGCGGCGCGCTGCGGCTCGACGACGGCGATCTCGACGGCGCGCAGCACGATGCCGACGCCATCACCAAGCTCGACGCCAACAACGCCGCCGCGTTCGCGCTGCGCGGCGCCGTTCTCAACCGCAAGAAGCAATATGCGCGCGCGATGACCGACCTCGACGCGGCGATCAAGGCCGATCCCAGGAACGCGCTGGCCTATGGCGAGCGCGGCCAGATCTACATGGCGAAGTCGGACAACGACCGCGCGCTCGACGATTTCAACCGCGCCATCGATCTCGGCGTGGTCAGCGCCGTGCCTTACGCGGAGCGCGGCGCGATCTACAAGGCCAAGGGCGACTACGCGAAAGCCATCGGCGATTACGGCGAGGCGATCCGCCGCGATCCGCGGCCGGCCGCACCTTATGTGCAGCGCGCCGCGTTGCGCCGGATGAAAGGTGATACAGCGCTCGCGCTCGGCGATCTCAACAACGCGCTCAGCCGCGATCCGAACAACGCGGCGGCGCTGTTCGAGCGCGGGCAGATCCTCAAGTCGAAGGGCGACAACGCCAAGGCGATCGCGGACTTCGACGCCGCGATCAAGACCGATCCCGACAACGCGCAGGCTTACTACCTGCGCGGCCTCGCGCATGAGCAGAGCAAGAACACCACCGAGGCCATTGCCGATTACAAGATGGCGCTGGCGCGCGATGGCCGCCTGAACGACGCGCGCAAGGCGCTGGCCCGGGTCGAAATCTACGAAAAGCAGCACAAGCCGCACACGGCCGAGCGCAACAGCAAGCACGGCAAGGGCGTCGACAAGGATGCGTCGGCCAGGAGCGCGGAAGAGGCCAAGCTTGAAGCGAAGGTCGACTCCAAGACTGACGCCAAAGCCGGCACCAAGGCGGAGAGCAAGACCGCAGTAAAGACTGGCGCAAAGCCCAAGACCGTGCCGGATGAAGGGCAAACCGGCGCGCTGGCGGCGAAGGCAGAGCCCGTGCGCGACGCCAAGCCGGACGCGGTGAAGCCGAAGGTGAGCATCAAGGCCTCCGGCGACGAGGAAAAGGTGGTCGTGCCTCTGCCCAAGGCGGCCGAGCCCAAATACGAAGCAAAGCACGAGCCCAAATACGAGCCCAAGCACGAGCCGAAGTACGAACCCAGGCACGAACCAAAAATTGCCAAGACCAAGGCCGCCGAGCATAAGCCACAGGGCAAATTCTCCGGCGAGCCGCGCAACCGCGGCCGCGTCGAGCATGCATCGCGCAATCCGCGCAATCGTGGCCGCGTCGAGCACGCATCACGCGAGCAGCCCAAGGTGGAGCGTCGCAGCACCGTTCGCGTCGAACCGCAACACACCGTCCGCGTCGAACCGCAACGGACTGTCCGGGTCGAACCGCAACGCACCGTCCGTGTGGTGCCGCAACGCAAGCTGCGCCACGCCGAGCAGCTCAAGGGCACGGTTCGGGTGGAACCGCAAAAGACCGTGCGGCGGGACGAGCCGCGCAAGCCTACGGTCCGCGTCGAGGAGCGCCGGCCGCAGCCGGTGCGCGCGCAGCAGCAGCCGGCGCGTACCTCCGACCGGCGCGGCGACACCCGCTTCACCGATATCTGGAACGATCGCCGCCGCTAAATCAGCGCGCGCCGCGAAAGCCCGTCGCCAACAGATAAAGCTCGGCCGAATCCGCACGGCTCGCCGCCGGCTTCAAGTGTTTGACGCTCGCAAAGTCGCGCTTGAGCGAAGCGAGCAGCGCGCGCTCGGTGCCGCCTTGCAGCACCTTGGCGAGAAACGCGCCGCCGGGCGCAAGCACCTCGCGCGCGAATTCGGCCGCCGCTTCGACCAGCGCCATGATCTTGAGGTGGTCGGTGCGGGCGTGGCCGGTAGCATTCGCCGCCATGTCCGAGAGCACCACGTCGGCCGGCCCGCCAAGCATCGCCTTCAACCTGTCCGGGGCATTCGCGTCAAGAAAGTCGAGCTGCACGAAGCCGACGCCGCTAATGGCATCCATGTCGAGCACATCGATCGCCACCGCGCGGCCTTGCGCGCCAATCCGTTGCGCGACGACCTGGCTCCAGCCGCCAGGCGCGGCGCCGAGATCGATGACCCGGCCACCTTTCTTCAGGAACCGATGCTTGTCGTCGATCTCGGAAAGCTTGAACGCCGCGCGCGAGCGATAGCCTTCCGCCTTCGCGCGCGCGACGTAAGGATCGTTGAGTTGGCGCTCGAGCCAGAGCTTCGACGACAGCGAGCGGCCCTTGCCGCTCTTGACCCGCACCTTGAGGCGGCCCGTTCGGCCTCCCTTGCCACGCTCTGTCACAACGCCGCCGCCTGGCTATGCTCCCAGGCGCCGTCTTCGCGCATCATTTGCACCAGCATGCCTTCGCGCAGGCCGCGGTCGGCGACGCGCAGGCGCGGGCACGGGAACGCGCGGCGGATCGCTTCGAGGATGGCGCAGCCCGCCAGCACCAGGTCGGCGCGCTCGACGCCGATGCACGGACTGGCGACGCGATCGTCGTAGCTCATCGCAAGCAGCCGTTCGACCACTGCCTCGATCTCGTCCGCGCTCATCCAGCAGCCGTCGACGCGATTGCGGTCGTAGCGCTTGAGGTTGAGATGCACGCCGGCGATCGTCGTCACGGTGCCCGACGTGCCGAGCATATGCAGGCCGTGCAGGCCGTCGCCGTGCGCGGCGGCAAACGGCGCGATCAACGCCGCGACCTCGTCCACCATCGCCTCATAAATCTCCCGCGTGACCACGTTGCCGCCATGCCGTTCCGCCAGCGTCACCACGCCGTGCGGCAATGAAATCCATCCGCGGATTTGCGGCGGCGGCGGGCCGCGCCGCGACGCGTGCGAGCGGTCGAGCCGCACCAACTCGGAGGAACCGCCGCCGATGTCGAACAGCACAACACCCTCGGCTTCCGGATCGATCAGCGGAGTACAGCCCGTGGCGGCGAGCGTCGCTTCCGTTTCGCGGTCGATGATCTCGAGCGTCAATCCGATCTGCTCGGTGACGCGCTGACGAAATTCCATGCCGTTGTGGGCCGACCGACAAGCTTCGGTCGCGATCAGGCGCGCGCGGGTGGCGCCCTTGTTCTTCATCTTGTCGCGACAAACCGTGAGCGCGGCGATGGCGCGGCCGATCGCCGCCTCGCTGATGCGGCCCGAGGCGGAAATGCCTTCGCCGAGCCGGATAATGCGCGAGAACGCGTCGACCACGCGAAAGCCGTCGCCGGTCGGGCGCGCGACCAGCAAACGGCAATTGTTGGTGCCAAGATCGAGCGCGGCGTAAGTCGGGCCGCCAGAATCCTGGCCCCAACCGCCGTCGAACCGTCCAGGCGACCGCCGACCCCACCGGGGCCGCCGATGCGGCGCCCGATCAGCAGCGGGGTCGAGGCCGGGAGCGTCCCGGGCCTCGTCGCTCATCACGCGTAACCTTCCTGCCGGCGCAAAGCTCACAGGCTTCGGGGCGGCGGCAATTTTTCCTAGATCGGGAAAAGTGTATCAGCGCGCTTTCGGCCTGCGCAACCCATGCAAGCCAGCGCCGCGCCGGGCGTTCTTGTGGAAGCGGCAATGCTGCTTTATCTGAGTATTCCCAGCCCCGAACCCGGTTCCCGCCACATGGATGACAGACCCAACGAAACCGCGCTCGCGCTGACCAAATTCGGCGTCGGCCAGCCGGTGCGGCGCACCGAAGACCCCAGGCTGGTGCAAGGGCAAGGCACCTACACCGACGACGTCAGCCGGCCCGGCCAGGCTTACGCCGTGATGGTGCGCAGCCGCGACGCGCACGGCGTCATCCGCAAGATCGACACGGAAGCGGCGAAGGCGATGCCTGGCGTGCTCGCGGTCTACACGGGCGCCGATCTTTCCGCCTATGGCGGACTCAAATGCGGACTGCCGTTGAAGAGCCGCGACGGCTCGCCGATCCGTTATACGCCGCGACCGGCGCTTGCGTCCGACAAGGTGCGCTTCGTCGGCGATCCGGTCGCCTGCGTCATCGCCGAGACGGTCGCGCAAGCCAAGGACGCCGCCGAAGCGATCGCGCTCGACATCGAGCCGCTGCCGGTGGTGATGACCGCGCGCGAAGCGGCCAAACCCGGCGCGCCGCAGCTTTACGACGCGGTGCCGAACAATATCGTGCTCGATTATCACTATGGCGACGCCGAGAAAGTCGCCACCGCATTCGCCAAGGCCACGCACGTAACGCGTCTCGACCTCGCCAACCAGCGCATGGTGGTGAATGCGATGGAGCCGCGCGCGGCGGTCGGCGAATTCGACCGCGCCGGCGGCCGCTGGACGCTCTATTCGACCAGCCAGGGTGTGCACGGTCTGAAGACCTCGCTGATGGATATTCTCGGCGCGCCCGCCGACAAGGTCCGCGTCGTCACCGGCCAGGTCGGCGGCTCGTTCGGCATGAAGGCATCCGTCTATCCGGAATATGTTTGCCTGCTGCACGGCGCGCGCGAGCTTGGCCGGCCGGTGAAATGGACCGATGAGCGGTCCGGCAGCTTCGTCTCCGACCATCACGGCCGCGCGCAGGACATGACCGTCGAAATGGCGTTCGACGAGAACGCGCACATTCTCGCGCTGCGCCTTTCCGGTTTTGGCGACATGGGCGGCTATCTCGCGCAGTTCGGGCCGCTGCTGCCGACCGGCAACCAGGTCAAGAACCTCGCCAGCATCTACAAGACACCGCTGATCGAAGTGGCGACCAAGTGCGTGTTCACCAATACCACGCACGTGTCGGCCTATCGCGGCGCCGGGCGGCCTGAGGGCAATTATTACGTCGAGCGCGCGCTCGATTACGCCGCGGGCGAGCTCGGCATCGACCGGCTCGATCTGCGCAAGCGCAACATGATCAAGCCGCGCGACCTGCCGTTCAACGCGGCATCCGGCATGACCTACGACTGCGGCGATTTTCCCGGCGTGCTCAAACAGGCGCTTGAGCTTGCCGACTATGACGGCTTCAAGAAGCGCAAGCGTGAGAGCAAGAAGAAAGGCCTCGCGCGCGGCATCGGCATCGGCTGCTATCTCGAAGTCACCGCCGCGCCCGGCAAGGAACTGGGCGCGATCCACTTCGAGGCCGACGGCACCGTGACCATCGTCACCGGTACGATGGATTTCGGCATGGGCCACGCGACGACCTATGCGCAGATCCTGAGCGACCTGCTCGGCATTCCGTTCGAGGCAATTCGCACCGTCGAAGGCGACAGCGACCGCATGTCGTTCGGCGGCGGCAGCGGCGGGTCACGCTCGGTGATGTTCGTCGGCACGGCGTTGTCGGAATCTTCCAAGATCGTAGTCGAGCGCGGCAAGCAGATCGCCTCGCATGTGCTAGAGGCCGCGGTCAGCGACATCGAATACAAGTCCGGCCGCTTCGTCATCGCCGGCACCGATCGCTCGATCGGCCTCATCGAGCTCGCGGCACGGCTGCGCGGCGGCCTGAAGCTGCCGCCCGACGCGCCGACCTCGCTCGACGTCGATCACATCATCGACCAGCCGGTCCCCTCCGCCTTCCCGAACGGCTGTCACATCGCGGAAGTGGAAGTCGATCCGCAGACCGGCCACGCTCAGGTCGTGCGCTATTCCGCCGTCAACGATCTCGGCACCGTCGTCAATCCGCTGCTGGTCGAAGGTCAGATGCACGGCGGCATCGTGCAGGGCTTGGGTCAGGTGCTGATGGAGCAGGCGGTCTACGACGCCGACGGGCAATTGCAGACCGGCTCGTTCATGGACTACGCCATGCCGCGCGCGACCGACGTGCCGATGATCGAGGTCGCGCACCATCCGGTGCCGACAAAAAGCAATCCGCTCGGCGCCAAAGGCTGCGGCGAAGCCGGCACCTCTGGCGGGCTCCCCTCCGTCGCCAATGCTGTGATGGACGCGCTTTCCGAATTCGGCGTGCGCCATCTCGAATTGCCGACGACGCCCGCACGCATCTGGCAGGCCATTCAGGACGCCAAGTCCAAATCAGGCGTGGCCTAAGAGCTTCGCGTTCTTCAGCGGCATCGAGCGCACGCGCGTGCCGGTCGCCGCGAACACCGCGTTGGCGATCGACGGCGCGGTCGCCGCCGTGCCCGGCTCGCCGATGCCGCCCCATTTCTTGCCGCCGGAGAGCGCGAGATAGACCTCGATCTTCGGCGCATCGGCAAGCCGCACCACCTGGTAGTCGTCGAAATTGTTCTGCTCGACGCGGCCGTTCTTGATGGTGATCTCGCCGTAGAGCGCCGCGGAAATGCCGTAGATGATGCCGCTCTCGATCTGCGCCTCGATGATGCCGGGATTGACCGCGTGGCCGCAATCGACCACGGCGACGACGCGATTGACGCGCACCTCGCCTCTGGCGTTGACCGCGACTTCCGCCACCTGCCCGATGATGGTGTTGTAGCATTCGTGGATGGCGATGCCGCGGCCGTGGCCGGCCGGCATCGGCTTGCCCCAGTCGCTCTTCTCCGCGAGCTTGTCGAGCACACTCATGAAATCCGCGCGGTGCGAGAGCAGCGTGCGACGAAATTTCATGGCGTCCTGCCCGGCCTCGTGCGCCAGTTCGTCGACGAAGCCTTCCATGAAGAAGGCATTGATCGAACTGCCGACCGAGCGCCACCACATCACCGGCACGTGCGTGTTCTTGAGCATGCAGCCGACGCGCAAATTCGGGAACCGGTAATTGGTGTTGGCGAAACCTTCGACCGCCTGCGGCTCGAGGCCGCCGGGCGCGACGCCTGTGCCGGTCGAGCGCTGGATCGAGCCGACCGCGATTTTGGACTCGAACGCCGTGGGCAGACCGTCGGCGCCGAGCGTGGCTTTGAGCCGCATCGCCGCCTGCGGGCGATAGCGGTCTTGCGTCATGTCCTCTTCACGGGTCCAGACAAGCTTCACCGGCTTGCCGGCTTGTTTCGCAACCAGAATCGCCTGCCGCATCTCGTCGTTGAGCGACCGGCGTCCGAATCCGCCGCCGAGGAAGCAGTTGTGAATGACGATCTGCTCGGGCTTGAGGCCCGCAGTCGCCGCGGCGTGGCGCAATGCACTCATCGGAGATTGCGTGCCGAGCCAGACTTCGAGCCGGTCGGGTTGCAGATGCACCGTGGCGTTGAGCGGCTCCATGGTGGCATGCGCGAGATGCGGCGCTTCGTAGAGCGCTTCGATGATTTTGCCGCCCTTCGCGAACTCAGCCTCGACATTGCCGGTGTCGCGCGCCGTCACCATCGGGCCGTCGAGCGTATCGACGTAGAGCTTGGCGAATTGCGCGCTGTCGGTCGACGCAGCCGCGCCCTCGTCCCACTCCGGCTTGAGCAGCGCGAGCGCTTCCTTGGCGCGCCAGAACCGGTCGGCAACGACCGCGACCGCGTCATCGAGCTTGACGATCTGTATGACGCCGCGGCGGCCCTTCACCGGCGTATCGTCAACGCTTCTGAGCTTGCCGCCCGGAACCGGGCAGGCGTTGATCGCGGCATAGACCATGCCGGGCAATTTCATGTCGATCGCGAACTTCGCGGTGCCGTTGATCTTGAGCGGCGTGTCGAGCCGCGGAACCGATTTGCCGATCAGCTTGAACCGATCGGGCGTGCGGACCGCCGGCTCCTTGTCGAGCTTGATCGCGGCGGCGGCGCTGGCGAGCACGGCATAATCGAGCGTGCGGCCGGTGCTCGTGTGCACGACCTGGCTGTTGCGCGCCTCGCATTCGGCCTCCGAAACGTTCCAGCGCTTGGCCGCCGCGGCGACCAGACGCACGCGCGCGCTCGCGCCCGCTTGCAGCAGCATCTGCCACGAGGTGCGCACGCCGCGGCTCCCGCCGGTCGACATGTCGGCATAGACATTGCCCTCGCGCAGATTGCGCGCGGCGGAAGCGTGCTCGACTTTCACCTTCGACCAGTCGCATTCGAGCTCTTCGGCCACGATCATCGGCAGCGCGGTGGACGCGCCCTGCCCCATCTCCTGATGCGGCGAGCGAATGAGGATGCTGCCGTCCGGTTCGATCACCAGAAACGCATTGACCTCCTGCGGCGACTTTGCGTCCGAACCCCAGAGATCCGGCGACGCGCCCGCCGCATCCGCGATAGCCGGGAACGCGACGCTGATGGCGAGCCCGCCGGCGGCGGTCGCCGAGGCGACGACGAATTGGCGGCGGGTGAGCGATGACGTTTTCAAATGCTGGTTCATGGCCGCCCCCTCAGATCTTCATCAGCGCGGCGGCGCGATGGATGGCGCGGCGAACGCGAACGTAGGTGCCGCAGCGGCAGATATTGGTGAGGTTGGCGTCGATGTCGGCGTCGGTCGGCGCCGGATGTTCCTTCAGGAACGCCACGGCCGCCATGATCTGCCCGGATTGGCAGTAGCCGCATTGCGGCACGTCCTCGGCGAGCCAGGCCTGCTGCACGGGATGACGGCTGTCGGGCGCAAGGCCTTCGATCGTGGTGATCGACTTGCCGTCCACATCGCCGACCACGATGCCGCAGGAGCGCAGCGCCTCCCCATTCACGGGCACGGTGCAGGCGCCGCATTGCGCGATGCCGCAGCCGTATTTGGTGCCGGTCAGGCCGATCTCGTCGCGGATGACCCAGAGCAGCGGGGTTTCCGGCTCGATGTCGAGCCGATGCGTCATGCCGTTAACGGTGAGGGAAATCATGCAGTATCCTGC
>JBAUHH010000367.1:0-14684 GCA_049680165.1 Pseudolabrys sp. | reverse complement strand
CCGAAAAGCAACGCGCCGACATCATCCTGAACCGCCCGCCGCTCAATGTGATCGAGATGCCGCAGCGCAATCAAATGCGGCTGGTGTTCGAGGCATTGGACGAAGACGAGCGCGTGCGCGTCATCGTACTGCGCGCGATCGGCGAGCACTTTTCCAGCGGCGGCAACATCAAGGGCTTCATGGAGGCAACGCCCGAGCATGTCTCCAAACTCGCCTGGAATATCGCGGCGCCGGCGCGTTGTTCGAAGCCGGTAATCGCGGCCAATCGCGGCTATTGCTTCGGCGTCGGCTTCGAGATTTCGCTCGCCTGCGATTTCCGTATCGTTTCGGACACCTGCTACTACGCCCTGCCCGAACAGAAGCTCGGGCAGATTCCCGGCTCCGGCGGCTCGGCGCGGCTGCAGAAGATCATCGGCATCACGCGCACCAAGGACATCGTGATGCGCTCGAAGCGCATCCCCGGCAAGCAGGCGCTCGACTGGGGGATCGCGACCGAATGCGTGCATGACAGCATGCTCGAGGTCGCAACTGATGAACTCGCAGACGAGTTGCGCGCGTTCTCCCCGATCGCCCAGCGCACGGCGAAGAAGCTGCTCAACGATACGGAAGACGCAACGCTATCGGTTGCGATCGAGCTGGAAGGCCATTGCTACAGCCGCCTGCGGCAATCCGACGATTTCCGCGAGGGCGTCGAAGCCTTCCACGCCAAGCGGACGCCTCATTTCAAGGGAAGCTGACGGCGGCCGTCACCGGCGATGCGGGCCCGCGCGCCAACCCTGCGCGGCCAGATATTTCTCGCCGACTTCGTTCGGCTCGTCCTCGATCGGCGTCGTCATGCTGCCGTTCCAGCGCGACAGAAATCCGGCCATCGCGATTACGCCAACCAGTTCGACGATCTGTTCCTCGCTCCAGTGCTTGCGCAGTTCGACGAACATGGCGTCGGTGACCGCGTGGCCGCCGACGGTGGCCGCGACCGCAAGCTCAAGCGCGCATTTCTCGGCCGGCGTGAAAAGAGTGCTGGTCCGGTAGTCTTTTGCCGCCAGCAGCTTTTCTTCCGCAATGCCGAAGTGCAGCGCGCCGCTCGCGGTGTGCGCCATGCTGTAGGGATCGGCAGCGGCGCGGCTCGCCACGTACGCGACCAGCCGCTTGAGGCCGCGATCGACCTTGCTTTCCGGGTCCCAGAGCGCACGCTGCATCTGCACGAACGCTTTGGCCAGCTTCGGCTTGCGCTGCATCGTGAGCACGCTGTTGGGCACGAAACCGAGTGTCTTGAAGAAGGAGTCGAACTCCTCCTTCATGTCCGGCGTCGTTTCCGGCGGCAGCGGATCGAGCCGCGGCGACGTCATTCACGGGCCCCGCGACGCATCACAGCATATTCTGCAAGAGCAGAAGCAGACCGCCGACCACCGCGATATTGGCGAGGAAGCCGTTCTGCATGCCGCCTCTTTTCATCGGATCTTGCATCTCCCAGAAGCGCAGCAGCAGGAGCGTTGCCAGAACCGTGAAGACGATCAGGCAGAGCACGCCGATCGCCGGATGCCAGTTAATCAGGACCAAGACGCAGCCGATGAACTCGAGGAGCAGGCCCGCCCAGAACGCCTGGCGCGGCATCGGGCATTTGAATATGCCGAGCCGCTTGACGTGATCCTCGACGTGATGCGCCGACAGGTTACGGATGCCGACAATCAAGAAGAACGCGACGATCAGCAGCCGCCCGGCCGTGTCATAAATCGAAGCGTCGTTCGGATAGAGCCCGTGCATTGTCATTCCCCTATGCGTAGACGACGGTCGACTGGTGCTGCGCGCGCACCATGGCGACCGCGATGCCGCCGATAATCGCCGGAATCGCCGCGATCATATAGGCCGTTTCGATGCTCACGCCGGCGGCGACCAGCGCCGTGCCGAACAGCGCACCGGCGATGGCGCCGACGCGGCCCCAGCCGACCACCCAGCCCACGCCGGTCGAACGGATCGCCGTTGGGTAAACCGTCGCCGAGTAGGCCGACAGCACGATATTGGCGCCGACCGTCAGCAGGCCGGTCACGAACGTGATCGCCAAGAGGCCGTACCAGTTGGCGGCGAGAAAGCCGATGCCGGCAATCGAGACCGCCGACAGGAAGAAGGTAATGACCAGCCCGCGGTACGACTTGTCCTTGTCGATGATGCGCGCGAGGCCGACCGCGCCGAAGATGCCGCCGACCGAGAAAGCCACCGACGCAAGGATCGCGCTGGTCACCGGCATGCCGATGGAGGCAAGCACCAGGGGCATCCACGTCACCACGTAGACGATGACGAGCTGCGCGACGAACGCGGCGAGGCACAGCAGCACGGTCGCGCGCACGAACTCACGCCCGAAGATTTCGCGCGTCGGCTTGGTCGATACGCCGCGGCTCTGCGGCAGCACGTAGGTGTCCGCCGGTGACGGCGTAAACGACGGTGCGATGCGGTGGAGAATTTCGCCGATCTTCTCGGCCGGCGCCCTGCTGAGCACCATGAAACGGATCGATTCATTGAGCCACAGCACGAGCACGATGGTCAGCAGCAGCGGCAGCACGCCGCCGAGGACGAAGACCGCGTGCCATCCGTATTTCGCGATCAGCAGCGCCGCAATCGGCCCGCCGATCACGCCGCCGAGCGGAAACGCCGCATACATCATGCTCACCAGCGTGGCGCGCGTGCGATGCGGGGAATATTCCGCGACCATCGCGATCGCATTCGACAGCGCGCCGCCGAGCCCGATGCCGATAAGAATCCGGAAGATGAAGAGCGATTTGAAATCGAACGCATAGACGGTGGCTAAAGCGAACACGCCGAAAATCGCCGTGGGAATGATGACGCCCATGCGCCGGCCATAGCGGTCGGCATACCAGCCGAAGAAGACGGAGCCGACGGATGCGCCGATATAGTGCGCGGCAAAGATCGGCCCGAAGGCCTCGCGCGGCAGCTTCCATTCCGCGCCGATCACCGGCGCGACATAGGAAATCGCAAGGATATCGAAACCGTCCAGGAACGACACGCCGGCGCACAGCGCGACGACGAGAATGATGACTTTACCGACCGAAGACCCATCGACGACGCTGACGACGTCGATCTGCTTCCCGCTTGTGATAGCCATGGCGCCCCTCCCCTGAAGACGGCACGTCGTGCCTTACGCGTCCACTCCCAAATCGTTTGCATTCCAGCCGATGTGCCGGGCCCGAAAAACGGACCCGGCTTTTCGTTCTGCGCTCAGGCGACCTTGTTCGGCTGGGCTTGTGTCTTCGCCCAATAGTCGGTCGCGGCTTTCGTCTCCTTGAGCTTGTCCATGTCCTCATAGCCGGGCGCCATCGACGCTGCCGTGCCAGCAAGAACCTGGTGATGCTCGATGTTGAGAAGCCGCAACCAGCTTTGCTGGCCGAGCGTCAAGCCGATCATGCAGCCAAGCTCGACCAGTTCGGGCTCGTTGAAATTCTTGTGCATGCGGTCCCAGAACGCGTCGTCCGTTACGAGGTGCCAGGTGATCGCCTCGGCATAGGCGAGCGCCGCTTTCTGGCGGTCATTGTATTTCGTAGACTTCTCGAAATTCAGCAGGTCCATGACATGGTCTTCGATCAGCGCGCCGCTGGCCGTCGACTTCACAGAGCGTTGGTTGCCGCAGAATTCGCACTGCACCGAGCGCGAGACATAAAGCCGGCACAGCTCCTTGATAGCGTGGTCGAGGATACCGTTGCGGAACAGGTTGTTCCAGGAGTCGGCGAAGAACCAGAAAGCCGCCGGCACATGCGCGCGCACGGCCGAGCTCTCCGGCCGCGGCGTGCCTTCGCGCGCGCAGCGCTCCATCTCGGCGCGCATCCTGTCGTCCATTTTTTCGAGCGGTACATAACTGATGCGTGGTTTTGCCATGATGTCTCCTTTGGCGATCTTTCGTGTTTGCTACTCGGCGGCCTGAACCGGCATTGGGCAGGCTGCCGCGGGTTTGCGCGCGGAGTCCTGCGCCTTGGCATAATCCGCGACGGTCTTGTACTCGGTGACTTGATCCGTGTTCACCGTGAGGCCGACGACCTTGCGGGCGAATTCGGCGAACGGCCCGGAGCCGGTGAACTCCGCGCGCTTCATGGTGAGTGAGAGCAATGTCTGCAACGGCGTGCCGTTGAAGTTCTCGAACATGAACAGCCGGCTGCCCCAATCGGTGAGATAGAGATCGCGGATGACGCGCGCGATCTTGACACGGTCGAACGGCTCGCCGACGGCGCCCTTGTTCAGCTTCTCGAACCACGGGCGCATGGCAGGGTTTTCCCACTGCTTCTGGGTCGGGAACATGATCGCGCTGCGGCCGCACAAATCGATCAGCTCGTCCACCGCCGGACCTAGGTTTTGCAGGAAGTAGACGCGGCCCCAGTTGAACAGCTGGATGTCGGGCTTGTAGAGGCCGCCGGGCGTGTAGAATCCCTGGTCCTCGGCGGCGAGGATGTGTGCATAGGTCGATTGCTGGAAGCCGATGATGCGCGCGAGCCGCGCGCCGACCGCGTCGATCTTGCTGGTGCCGAGATGCTCGCACATCAGGATCGCGAGGCCGGCCAACAGCTCGGCGCGCACCGCCTGGCGCACCAGCGCGTAATAATGTCCCCAGTCGAACACGCGCTGCGGATAAAGCCTGGCGTGCTCCGGGTTGCCGATGTGGAACACGTACTTCCACGGGATTAGAACGTTATCGAACATCACGGTCGCGTCGAGCTCGTCGCCTTGCGAGGCGAGCGGATGCTCGACCGGGTCGACGGCAACCACGCTCTCGCGGCAGACGATGGTTATGCCTTTGAGGTTCGCCGGGCACACGCCGTAGATGATCTGGTCGCCCTTGGCGCCGGGCCGGAAGAACACACCGAGATGCAGGAAGTCGCCGAACGCCGAGGCGGTGCCAATCGCCTTCACGCCGTTCACGAGAATGCCTTCGTCACTGGTCGAGACGATGCGCAGCGCAGGCGAATTGGCGTGCGCGTTCGGATCGGAGCGGTCGGCCTGCGGATCGACGAAATGCGGCGCGACGACAAGATCGTTATCCATCGCGTATTGCCAGAAATTGCGGATGTTGTCGGCGAGACCCCTGCCCTCGGCGCCGATCGACGCTTTCTCCCACGGATCGGGGTCGTCGATGTAAGTCACCAGCATGTAGTTTTGCGAGTCGGGCGTGCGCGGCATCGACGCCGCGACGAACTCCTTCATGATGAATTCGTGATAATTGCGCTTCCTGACCAGTTGCTCCTTGGTGCGGTGCAGGAACCACATCATCGAGCGGCGCTCGCCCTTCTCGTCGACGAAGGTGAGTTGGTCCTGCAAGTCGGGGCGCCGGTGCAGATCGAAGAACTCGGCCGTCCGCTGCGCGTAATCGCGTGTGAGCGGGTGCGTCGCGACGTTGTCGATCTTGGTATTGCCGACCCAGACGCTACGGCCGTCGTTCAGCGATTTCAGATAATGCTCGCCCGTGCGCAGCATGGCGTTCTCCCTGCGGCATTGCGGCGTTTCCCACGCGTGCGGGCCGGCTTGGCGTAACGCGCCAGCCCGTCATTTGTTGTCACTAGCCTAGGGCGAAGAGAGCAATTATACTATCAATCGATGGATATAAATTACATTCCACACAGTTATGCGTCAGAGCTGGACCTCAATCATCTGCGGGTGCTCGACGTGCTGTTGCGCGAACATAGCCTCACCCGCGCCGCCAAGGTGCTCGACGTCACCCAGCCGGCGCTGAGCAAGACACTGGCGCGTCTGCGCCGTTATTTCGACGATCCGCTGTTCGTGCGCGTGTCGCACCGGATGGAGCCGACGCCGAAGGCGCTCGCGCTGGCCCAGCCGGTCGGCGAAATCCTCGACCAGATGCGCGCGCTGCGCGGCGAGCACGTCGTGTTCGACCCGAGGACGTCGACACGGACGTTCCAGTTCTGCGTGGTGGATGCCGGCGTGATCAAGTTGCTGCCGCCGCTGGTCAACCGCATCATGACCGAGGCGCCACGCGTACGTTTGCGCGTCGTGCAACTAGAGGGCGAGCATCTGGAATCGTGGCTCGAGTCCGGCACCATCGATTTTGCGATGGGGTCGTTCGCCTCGCTGGTGAAAGGAATCCGCCGGCAATTTCTCTGGACCGAGGAATATGTCAGCGTCGTCAACCGTGGTCACCCACGCCTGTCGGGCAATCCGTCACTGAAGGCATTCGCCGCCGAAAACCACGTGCTGGTGTCGACGCTCGGCACCGGTCATGCCCACAAGCTCGCGGAGCGCGCGGTCGAGGCGGCGATCCCGCCGGAGCACATCATCTGCCGCGTGCCGATCTTCATCGCCGCCGCGGTGATCGCCAAGCACACCGACGCCATCGCGACGCTGCCGCTTTCCATCGCCACGGTGCTGGCGGAAGACCTCAATCTGGAAATCATCCGGCCGCCGATAAAACTGCCGAAGATCGAGATCTTCCAGTACTGGCACAGCCGCTTTCATCGCGAGCCGGGCAACAAATGGATTCGGTCGATCTTTTCGGACCTGTTCCGGGTACCGAGCGCAAAGTCGCGTAGCTAAGAACGGGCGCAGTGCTTTGCGCGAAGAAGAGGCCTCGCGCCGCACTACCGGGCCCGAATGATTGCCGACGGTCGTTCGTGCGATGGCTTCACGGCCGCAGGAATGCAGCGTCGAGCGTGGTATTGCATTGCGACGACACGACCTTCCTGGCCTGCGTAAGACACCCGATCAGGTTGCCATCGCCGGCCACGACGCCGTGGCATAGACGATCGGCGTCGCCTTGACAGACGCGGCGGACGTTCGCCAGCGCGGTGAGAGCTTCCCCGAGACGGTCGATCGAGCCCATGACGACATTGCCGCATCGCGCGGAAAGCTTGCTCTCATACGCATACAGGCAAGCCAGAAGCCGGCCGCGACCGGCGCTCACGCTCTTGCACTGGCTCTTGAGCTCCTTGCTGCAATTCGCCTGGATGGCGGCGGCGTAGTCCGCCGGCCGGTCCTGCGCGACGGCGGCGGAGAAATGTGTGGCGGTGAAAAGCACGGCCACTGCGAGCACAGCTTTGCGGGCAAACATCAGTCGCCTCCATCGAGAAAGCACGCGCCATGTCGCGCCTGCCGACGCGAAAACATTAGACCGGCGATGAAGGACATTCGATTGGACCGTGGTCCAATAGATGCGTCGTTTATCGCGCCCTGGTCGCCATTTGATGTTGCGCGGCGGTCGTCGGCGGCAGCGGTGAGATCGCCAAGGTCAGCCAGACGTTCCAGCCCTTCGGCCGGTGGTCGGCGTCGAACTCGTAATAGCCTTTCAAGTTGAGATAGCCTTGCATGTCGCCGGCCGGGAATAGATAGCCGACTTGCGGCCCGATGCCGGCGACGCGCGATTCGAATGCGCCGAGCGTCGCGCCAGCGCCGCTGTCGGCCGAGATCTGGTTGTAAAAATAGCCAACAACGCCGACGAGCCACTCTTTGGACAGGAACTGCGACGCCGCCCAATCAAGATGGAAATCGACGCCATTCTGGTAGTTGGTATAGGGATTTTTGAAATTGTAGGTCAGCCCGGCGACCGCGGAGAATTCGTGGCCGGTCTTGGGATCGAAATAAGTGTAGCCGGCGCCGCCGTCGCCCGACCAATGCCCGATGCCGATATTAGCAAGCCGGTTGGGATCGTACGCGCCGACCGGCAAACCCCACATGGTGTAGACCATGAAGTTGTGCACGCCTTCGTTCCATTTCACCGTCGCGCGCGGATAGAGATCGCTGAACCCGCTGACGTTATCGCTGCGGCTGCCCGACAACGTGTTGCCGAGCGGCCCGGTCAGGGTCGCATTCACGCCCGCATTCGATGCTCCGACCGCCTCGGTCATGTCGAATGAAAACTGACCGCCAAGGAAGGGCGTCGGCGATACGTACGTTCCATTGAGGAAGACCAGATCAGCGTACCCTTTCAGGCCCGCCTGGACGCCACCACCGATGCGGAACGTCCGCGAGCCGCCGGCGCTGACCGACGTATGATAATAGACCGATGCGAACGACCAGCCGGGCTGTCCCGGCACCGCCGCGAGGCTGCCGTAGTTGCCCGGGAGCCAGAAGCTGACACCGCCTTCGTCGGCCAGGGCCGCTCCCGGCATTGCAGCCGAAACCGTCATCGCGAGCAGGGCCGCGAAGTCAGAACGCAGTTTCCGCGGCATCACTTGTCCCCCTCTTGCCATAGCCGCCCATGGTCGGGGAAATGCACCGCCCTCCGAAAGTTGGACCTTGGGGCAATTGACCGCGACTCAGCGCTCGGCCGGAAACACCGTGCGCCAGTCGCGCTTCATATCGACGACGATCCAGCCGCGCCGGTCCGCCTCGTCGAGCGCTTTGTCGAGTTTGCCGACATGCGATTGGCGGTCGTAGGCGTATTCGCGCTCGGCGTCGGTATGGTGGACGAGCCCCATGAAGCGCGCGCCGCTGCCGGCGGCCGTCCATTGCAGCATCTGCAGATCGCCATCCGAATTGCCGAACGCGAAAATCGGCCGCCGCCCGATAAACCGGTTGATGCCCGCCGGCTTTCCCGGGCCATCGTCGACGAACTCGATCTTGGCGAGCTTCATCAGTAAAGGCTTGCCGTCGGCGCCCATTTCGAACTTAACGACACCCGAGGAACCAACTACCTGCTCGGGCGGAATGCCGTACACTTTCTCCGTCCACGGCCGCATGAACTCGATGCCGCCGCCCGACACGATGAACGTCTTGAAGCCGTTGGCACGCAGATAATCGAGCAGTTCGCGCATCGGCTGATAGGTCAATTCGGTGTAGAGCCGCTTGAAGCGCGGATGGCGCGCGGTCTTCGTCCAGGCGACAACGGTTTTGGTGAATTCGTCCGTGGTCATGCGGCGTGTGTCGTCGCCACCATTTCCAGAAGGCCCTTTTCTCCGGCCGCTGCCACTGCCCGCATGTCGTTTTCCAGCACGCCCTTGAACGGTTGTTTCGTCTTCCATTCCGGATGTTGCGGGCCCATCGCCTTGACGCGGTCGATCGCAAAAATCCCCTGGAAATAAAGCGGCTGCTCGCACCACAGCGTGCCGTCGTTGTCGAACGTGGCGATGCGATCGGCCGGCGGCACGAAATCCGCGCCGCCTTGCGCCGTCACGCGCGCGACGAAATCGGTGATGGATTGTTTCACCACGCTGTCATTCCACGACGGCAGCGGATCGGTTTGGCCCAGTAGCGCCTTGGGCAGCGCGCAAGCCGCGGCGACAACGACCGCCGCGGCGAAGCGTGTACGCGGGCACCAGCGAGGCGACGAAGGTATTTGCTGTCCGTGACAGGAATCGAGTTGGCCCGTGGGCCAATACGCCCGTGGCCGACGCCGTCAGGTGGAAATGCGCCGTCAGGCGCGCTTGACGCAGCGGAACCCGACGTGACTGGCCGAGGTGTCGACCGGTTGTGCATGGCGCGCGGCCGGCCGATAGCGCCGGCAATAATTGGGCGCGCACAGATGCGAGCCACCCTTGAGGACCTTGCGTGGAATTCTGATCGCCGGCTGGCACGAATCGTAACTCTGCTCTTCGCCCCCGCCGCGCGGATTTTCCAGGATGCAGCACGCCTTCGGCGCATCGGCCTCGTGCTTCGGCGTGTACCAGTCCGCCGTCCATTCCCAGACGTTGCCGATCATGTCGTAGAGGCCGTAGCCGTTCGGCGGAAAGGCGGTGACCGGCGAGGTGCGCTCAAAGCCGTCGGTGGCGAGATTCTGGTGCGGGAAATTGCCCTGCCAGGTGTTCGCCATCTGCCGCCCCTCCGGCGCGAACTCATCGCCCCAGGCGTACTCCGCGTCTTCGAGACCTGCGCGCGCCGCGAATTCCCATTCCGCCTCGGTCGGCACCTGCTTGCCGGCCCACGCCGCGTAGGCTTCGGCGTCGCGATAGGCGATGTGGACGGCCGGATGATCGGGCAGCCAATGGATGCCGCTGCCCTTGCCGCTCGGACGGCGCCAGTTCGCGCCGAACGTGAAGGCCCACCACTTGCTCCAGTCGTGCAGGTCCACCGGATAGTTCGGAGGGCTGAACACCAGCGAGCCGGCCTTGAGCATGTGCGGCAGCGCGCCCGGATAGTCCTTCGGATCCGGCGGGATTTCGGCGAAGGTGACGTAGCCGGTTGCTTCGATGAATTTGCGGAATTGGACGTTGGTGACCGGCGTGCGGTCCATCCAGAAGCCGTCCACCGTCACGCGGTGAACCGGCGCCTCCTCGGGATAATGCCTGTCGGAGCCCATGCGGAACGTGCCGCCGGGTATCCAGATCATGTCCGCGTCGGCGGATTTATTGCCGCTCGGCGCGCGAGACGCGGCCTGTCGATGCACTGTCATCACAACGACGGTAAAAGTAAAATTCGCCCGCCACGATTGGACCGTGGTCCAACTCGACATGAAGCGTTTCGCGAATTCCGATTGGCGCCGCCACTCACATACGGCAGCGGTGGTAGGCCGACTGCAAATCGGGAAAATCCGGATCGAAGCGGACGAGATTGTCTTCGTCGACAAATCGCAGGATGACGACCATGTTGCCGAACATGATTTCTTGGCGGCATGCCAGCACGAATTTGAACGCCGCGGCCTCCTCTTTGCTTGACAGGAGCTTGCACGTTGCCTGCGCGCCGTCGATGTTTTTGCCGTTGACGATGAAGCCTGCGGACCGTTCCCCGTCACGAAGCGCGAACACCGTTTCATTGCCCTTCTTCGTGAAAACGGCATCGCAGGGAATCCCGACGCCGCCCCATGCGCCCTGAAGCCGGTCGAGCGTGGAGGCCAGCGCGCCGTTCGCCGCCACAACTGTCACAAACAACGACATGGCGAACAGCAAACGACGCGTTAACAGTTGATGCAACATTCGAGGCAAATGCGGCATAGCGTTTCCCGGGCGCACAAATTCCATTTGTCGCGGCCGGCAACAATAGCAAATGCAGCCAACAGGCCTATTGGACGGTGGTCCAACTGATCCTGCGCGAGGCGATAACTCAAAAAGAGAGCAGTGGTTAGCGGTACTGCGATACGCGCTGCACAACCTCGGTGCACGCATCAGGATATGGCAGCGTACGCTTTTCGTCACGCGAAGTTGAATTGGCGGGCCGCCCTCGTCGCACTGCCGTCGTCGCCGCCATGTTACTGTTTTATCGCATGTTATGCGGGAGCACGTTGTGGTGCTGCCGATGCCCTTGTCGCAAAACCAAAAAAAATTTCGATACTGATTCTATTTCCGGTGGTGGGGGTGGCTAATGAGTGCGGACGTTGCATTGCGTTCAGGTTTCCCGCGGCTCCTTTGGTTCAAGGACGCCGTGCAAATGCCGATTGCGGTCGCCGCCGCTTATTTTCTCGGTGCAAAGGCGGCGTTTTTCATCGGCACGCTCTCGGACAAAATTTTCGCGCCGTTCTGGCCACCCAACACGATTCTGTTTTGTGCGCTGCTGCTGACCCCGTTGTCGCGGTGGTGGATTTACATCCTCGCCGCATTTATCGCGCACGCGATCGTGGAGATGAACGTCGGGATGGGGGCGCCACAGATGATCGTGGCGTTCGCGACAAACTGCCTCGTGGCCGGCGTCAATGCGGTCGCGGTGCAGAAGCTGCTCGGCCACGCGAATTGGTTCGGCACGTTGCGCAAGGCCGGGGCCTACATCCTGATCACGGCGCTCGCAAGCCCGGCGATATGTGCACTCGGCGGCGCGTTCGTGCAGGTTCTGGGCAGCGGCGGCATGGAGAACTACGGACTCTACTGGGCACGCTGGTACGCATCCAATGCACTCGGCAGTCTCACGCTGGCGCCGATCGCGATGGTCGTGCTGAGCGAATTCCGGCTGCCGTCGCCGCTTACATTTACCTACCGGCACGCCGAAGCCGTGACCGTTACGCTCGCGCTGGTCGTCGTCTGCACAGTCGCCTTCGAAGTCAGCGGCGCCATCGCCACGAGCGGCTACCTGCCCACGCTGCTCTATTTGCCGCTGCCGCTCATCCTGTGGTCGGCCGTGCGCTTCGGCATCAAGGGCGCAAGCGGCGCGATCTTCGTCGTCGGTCTTGTGCTGACCTGGCGCACGCTGAACGGCCCTAGCCTGTTCGTGGTCAGCGATCCCGAAACCAATGTGTTTGCCCTGCAAATTTTCCTTATCGGCCTGTCCGCGCCGACGCTGCTGCTCGGCGCCGCCATCGAGGAAACGCGTCGCGCCGAACAGGTAACGCGCGAGAGCGAGGAACGCATGGCTTACGCCGCGGCGTCGTCTAGCCTCGGCCTGTGGCAGTACGAATTCGCAACGGGTGCGTTCTGGGCGACCGAATACTGCCGCACGCTGTTTGGGCTTCCCGCCGGCGCGCGCGTCGACCTCGACTCCCTGCTTGGCCGTATCCATGCCAGCGATTTGCAGATGGCGTCGACGGCGCTGAAAAACGCGATCAAGCGACGTAGCCCGGTGGAGGTCCAGTTTAGGGTCGCGAACCTCGGCAACGAAGTGCGCTGGATCGGCGCCCGCGCGCGCCCCGATACGGACGCAGCCGGCAACACCGTAGGGATGAGCGGCGCATTCGCGGACATTACCGCGCACAAGATTGCGGAAACCGAAACGAACCTGCAACGGCAGGAGATCGCCCATTTGATGCGTGTTTCGATGCTGGGCGAGCTTTCTGGCGGCCTTGCGCATGAGCTCACGCAACCGCTCACGGCGATCCTCTCGAACGCCCAAGCCGGCAAGATGCTGCTCGCCGAGGGAGCGCCGAATCTCAGCGAAGTCGGCAACATCCTCGAGGACATCATCACCGAGGACAACCGCGCCGGAGAGGTCATTCACCGCCTGCGCGGGCTGTTGAAGAAAGGCGAGGTGAAATACGAGGCGGTCGAACTCAACGCGCTGATCGTCTCGACGCTCCGTCTGCTGCACAGCGAGCTGATCAGCCGCCGCGTCACCGTCAACACCGAGCTCGCGTCCGACCTGCTGCCGGCACGCGGAGACCCCGTTCAATTGCAACAAATTCTGCTCAATCTCGTCATGAATGCGGTCGACGCCATGGACGAAATATCACCGCCCCGGCGTATGATCGCGATCAGGACAGAAACGACGGAAAAGGGCGAGGTCGAGGTTCGCATCGCCGACCACGGTACCGGAGTGCCGCCGTCGGATCACCAGCACGTGTTTCGCCCGTTCTTCACCACCAAGAAACGCGGGCTCGGCCTCGGCCTTTCGATTTGCTCGTCGATCATCAAGTCGCACGGAGGAACGCTCGCCCTGCAAAACAACCCGGACGAAGGCGCCACTGCAATCTTCCGGCTTCCGTCGCAGAAAATGTAACGCGTAGCGTTAATGTGAGGGTGTCATGAGTGAGACCATATTTACGACGTACCTTGTCGATGACGACCCGAGCGTGTTGAAGGCACTTGCCCGGCTGCTGCGGGCAGCCGGTTACAACCCGGAGTGCTTTGCCTCGCCGCACAAGTTTCTCGCTGCACATGATCCGTCCATACCCGGATGTGCCGTCATCGACCTTGCCATGTCGGAAATCGACGGCCTGGAATTGCAGGCAAGACTGATCCGGAGCGGGTCCGAGCGACCGATCGTCTTCCTGACCGGCAATGGCGATATTCCGGCAAGCGTGCAGGCGATGAAGGCCGGCGCCATCGACTTCCTGACCAAGCCGGTCAACCGCGAGGAGCTTTTGGCTGCGATCGCGCGCGCCGTCGACATGGACGCTCGATCACGCCAGAAGCGCGCGGATCTGCAATCGATCAACGGCCGCCTGGCGACTTTGACGCGGCGCGAGCAGGAAGTGCTTCGTCATGTCGTCGGCGGCCAGCTCAACAAGCAGATTGCGGCCGCGCTTGGAACCGTTGAGAAGACGATCAAGGTCCATCGCGGGCGAATGATGACGAAGCTCGGCGTGCGGTGCGTCGCCGACCTCGTCCGCCTCACCGAACGAGCCGGGATCGCGCCTGAGCACTAGGCCTTCCGGGACGGGAACGTTGGCCCTTCGGTCAACTCGACGGCGCGGCATATCTGGCCGACAACATCGGCCTATGTCGAACACGCCTATCCGGGTGGCGATCGTGGACGACGAACCGTCGGTGCGTACGGCATTGGCACGGCTGCTGTCGGCGTCGTCTTTTGAGGCCAAAACCTACGGCTCGGCTGAAGAATTCATCGAGTCAATCCGCGCCGGCGTTCCGGAATGCCTGGTCGTCGATATCCATATGCCGGAACTCACCGGCCTGGATCTTCAGCGCTACCTTGCGCGCGCGGGCATCAAGATCCCGACCATCGTGATTACCGCGTTCAACGATGTCGAAACCCGCGAGCAATGCGCCGCTATCGGCGCCATCGCATTCCTGACTAAACCCCTGCATGGCCCCACGCTGATCGACACGATCAGGAAAGCGGCGGCCCCTTTGCGAGCCTGACAAGGCCGGCAGCGCGTAACACCGGTCTCTGCCAAAATGGTGCCCAAGAGTAGAACAATCGCGTGCGGCCAGACATCAGGCCGCCCAAATGGAAAGCCCGCCTTTAGTCTCGATAAAGCGTACGATGGTTTCGAGACCATCGCCCTTGCGAAGGTTGGTCATCACGAAGGGCCGGTCGCCCCTCATTCTTGTTGCGTCCGCTTCCATTTTTGCAAGTGAAGCGCCGACGTAGGGCGCAAGGTCAATCTTGTTGATGACCAGCAGATCTGAACGCGTAATCCCCGG
>JBAUHH010000366.1:0-2776 GCA_049680165.1 Pseudolabrys sp. | reverse complement strand
GGCCTTCGTGATCACCCTGCAAGAGACGACGTTCGGCTCCGCGGCATGCGCAGCGGCAACTGATATGACGGTTGCAAATACGCAACCGGCGATTCTGGATTTCATCGAAGCCCCCGAATGCGCCGCGCGCTCACGCGCGGCTCGTGCTGACGCTGAATTTGTCGAGTGATGATATGCCAACGGCAATTCAGCCGCCAGCGGTCCACTCTCCCAAGTTCCATAAGCGGCGGCGACCTGACAATCTCGCGCCGGCGAGGATTAGCCGACTGACACGGCCTGATCTCTAGTTCGCCGTCACTGCCTGATAGGCGTTCACCTTGAAATTCGCGAGCGGAAAGTTCGACGGCGAAACCACCGTCTTGGTCGCCGGGTCGATCTCCACCTGCCAGCCCGTGAACGGATCGTTCGCAATCACAGTGCTCGGCAGGCCGTTCGGCTTCTTGGTGAACATCGTCGCCAACATGTAGTGCGTGGCTGTGCCGCCACCCGCCTTCGTATAGGTGCCGCGCAGGATCGCTAGCCGCTGCACCTTCAACTGGCCGATGACGTTCTGACCCGAGATCGCGCCGGGCAACGGCTTGAGCGCGCTGAGCGTCGTATGCAGCGTGAGCGGCCCGCTGAACGTCGTCGTCTGCGTCGAGTCGTGCCAATAATACTTGTTGATCTTCACCGCCTTGAGCTGCGCGACATTGTCGGCAATGCCGATGCCGCGCGCGATCATCGTGTAGACCGTTGCGAGCGAGGCGGCGTCGGCGTGATGCACGACGCCGATATATTGCGACAGGTCGAGCTGGCCGATGGGCACGAAGACAAAGATCTTGTTCGACAGCATCAAAGTCGCCAGTGGCGAGCTAAAATCGATGTTCAAGTCGTTGAAGAACGGATAGCTCAGCGCGCTGCTGACCGCCCAGGTGCTGGTGTTGAAACCCGCAGGCAGGGCCGCGCGCAACTGCGCGGTGGTTTGCCCCGTGCCTCCACCTGCGCTCGTTGCCTGCCCGGTCGTGCTTGTGTCCCAATACGAATTGGTGACGGTCGCGCCGCCCGTAACGGAGCCGACTAAGCCGCCAACCATAGCACCGGCGCCGCCGGTCACAGGCCCAACGGCATAAGACTGATCGGTAATATTGGCGAGGTTGGCCGTGCTACCAATCAAACCGCCAACTTTCGACGAAGGACCGCCCGTGACAGATCCGGTGGCGAACGATTGCGTGGTGGATTTCGTCGTACCCCCAGCTAGTCCTCCAGCCACACTGCTGGTGCCCAAGCTTTTGACTGCGCCCGTGGCAAAGCTACGCAGGATAAAACCGTTGCCGCCTGACACCAGCCCACCGGCGCCACAGAACATAGCGCTGCACGTTGCGGCGCCGGTGGCAAAACTGTCCTGGATTGTCCCGTCGTTAAATCCAACTAGTCCGCCGCCGCGGAAGCCGCCACTCGCCGAAGCTGAACTCCATGAGTTCGCAACGGTGTAACCGCTCTGAACAACACCGACGGCGCCTCCGGCAACACAGTTGCCGTCCGTGCACGTGACTTTTCCCGTCACGCTGACGTGCTCGACCCGGCCGACGCCGGCCGAAGCGAAAAGCTCGGCGACGAGCCCGCCGACGAACGCGCCGGCTGCCGTACCTTTGACGTTGACGTTGACCAGGTTCACGTCCCGAATGATCCCACTCCGGGTCGAACCGAACAAACCGACAAAAGCCGTCGTCGAATTATTAATCTTCAGATTACTGATGACGTGGCCGTTGCCGAAGAAATTGCCAGTGAACGACGTGACGCTGTCGCCGACCGGCACGAAATTGGCGATCGAGCTCAGGTCGATGTCATTTGCCAGACAATAGCTGACGGCGAGATTATTCTTCATCGCCTGCAGTTGCGCCGCCGTTTTGATCAGGACGCAGGAAACCGCGTTCGGATTTGCCGCGTCCGCATTTTCCGCGCCGTTCGCGCCGCCGGTGAAAATCGTCAGTGCCAGCGCCAGTGCGCCAGCAAAAAGCTGCTTGCTGCTCTGCATGGTCTTGCCCCGTTGTCGGCGCCGCAGCGCCTTGTTTAATTCACCGTCACTGCCTGATACGCATTCACCTTGAAGTTCGTGAGCGGGAAGTTCGACGGCGACACCACCATCTTGGTCGCCGGATCGATCTCCACCTGCCAGCCCGTCCACGGATCGTTGACCACGATCGTGCTCGGCAGCCCGTTCGGCTTCTTGGTGAACATCGTCGCCAGCATGTAATGCGTGGCGGTGCCGCCGCCGCTCTTGGTGTAGGTGCCGCGCAGGATGACGAGCCGCCCTACTTTGAGGTGCGCGATGACGTTCTGGCCCGTGATCGCTCCGGGTAGCGGCGTAAGCGCGGTCAGTGTCGCGTGCAGCGTCAGCGGACCGCTGAACGTCGTCGTCTGTGTCGCGTCGTGCCAATAATACTTGTTGATCTTCACCGCCTTTAACTGCGCCACATTGTCGGCGATGCCGACGCCGCGCGCGACCATGGTGTAGACCGCGGCCAGCGAGGCTGCGTCCGCGTGATGCACGACACCGATGTATTGCGACACGTCGAGCTGACTGATCGGCACGAACGCGAAAATCTTGTTCGAGATTACCAGCGTCGCCAGTGGTGAGGCAAAGTCGAGGTCCGGGGTATTCAGGAACGGGTAGCTCAACGCCTGGCTGATCGCCCAGAAGGTCGCATTGAAGCCCGCAGGCAGTGCCGCGCGCAATTGCGTGGTCGTCTTGCCCGTGCCGCCGCCAGCGGTCGTCGCCACGCCGCTTGTGGTGGTG
>JBAUHH010000365.1:0-3499 GCA_049680165.1 Pseudolabrys sp. | reverse complement strand
GGCTGTTCTGGATCGGCGTCGCATCCACTTTCGTGATGGGGTTAGGCACCGCGATCACGGTCGCCACGATCGCGACGCTTGCCGTCGCCGCCCGCGGCTTTGCCGGCAAGCTCGCGCGCGCCAAGCCCGGCGCGGGCATGTTGTTGCTGCGCGGGGTGGAAACCGGCGCCGCGGTGCTGATCCTGGCGTTCGGCGTCCTGCTGCTCACCGGCTACATGGTGAGCGAGCGATTGATCGGTGTGTAGTTTCCTGTCGTCCTGGCCGAGCCAACGGGTCCGCGCGAAGCGCGGCCCGATGACAGGCTCCGCGAGCGCCGGGACCCATACTCCGCAGTCTATCGAGAGGGTTCGGCGTATGGGTCCCCGCCTACGCGGGGACGACGGTCAGGCAAAATCCTCTTGCTTTAGCTCGATCGGCTTGCCATGCGGCGTGCGATCGCAGGCATGATCCCATGCGTCGCGGTAGCGATGCAGCGTCTCCTGCGTGGTCACGCCCTTGGCCGCGATGATCCGCTCCAGCGCATTGAGCCAATGCGAATAGTAGGTCTCGCCGGTGTCGGGATCGCCCGCCGCCTGCGCGCGCTTGATCTCGGCGCCGAGAGTTTCTGCCCATTCCGGCCAGGTAAACAGGCCGCGGTCGTGCAGCGCGAGCGCCATCGCGAAGGCCTGCGCCTCCCACGGCTCCTTGAACACCGGGCCGTTTTCGTCGCACGGCACGCCCGGCACCGCCTTGGCCGCCGATGCGGCGCTATCGCGATCCATCACGCGCGCTCCAGATAAGGCTCGAACGCGTCGATCGACACCTTCAGCGCCGGGTCGGTATCGGCGCCCCACAGATCGCGTCCGGCGAACACGACCGTATAAAGCCATTGCGGATTGTCGCCTTTGCCGAGCGCGGCGCTGTCGGGAAACACATGACAGCCGTTGATGCGCTCGACGACACCGGTATGGCCGCGCGCGTAACGCGGCAGCCGCGTGTGCGTCACCGGATTGATGTTCTTCGCGCGCACGCGGTCGCCGACGGCGAACGCCGGCGGCGCGGACGCCTCGCGGCGGAAGCTGCCGCGCGTCATGATGCGCTCGACGTCGGCGGCGGAAAATTTGCCGCGCTTGAGCGGCGCGTTCTGGTGGAGCGAGCGGCCGGCTTCGATTTCGTCAGTTGCGAGCATGCCGCGCTCGATCATCGACTGCTCGAGCGCTAGGAACCACTTCTTGTAGTATGAGCTCGCGAGATACACCTCCGGCGGCAGCGACTCGCGCGAGAAGCGCTGCATGTCGATGTTGATGCCGCCGTTGGCGCCGATGGCGCGCACCATCGCCATCACGCGGGCTTCCCATTCGTGATGGAACGTCGGCTCGTTCGGCTCTGGCTCGACTTTGCCGAAGCCGTCCATGCCGCCCATATCGTGCACGCCGTTCATTTCACCTTCACCGCCGGGTCAGGCAAGCCGGTGCCGATCATCGAGTCGCGCGTCACGATTTCGGCAAGCCGCTCCTCGCTCCAGCCTTCGGTGCCGGCAGGCCGCATCGGCAGCACGAGGAAGCGTGTCTCGGCGGTGGAATCCCAGACGCGGATTTCGGTGTCCTTCGGCAGCGTCACGCCGAAATCGGCGAGCACGCCGCGCGGATCCTTCACCGCGCGCGAGCGATAGGGCGCGGCCTTGTACCAGACCGGCGGCAGGCCGAGCATTTCCCATGGGTAGCAGGAGCACAGCGTGCACACGATCATGTTGTGGGTCTTCGGCGTGTTCTCGACCGCGATCAGGTGGTCGCCGACGCGGCTGACATGGCCCAAAGTCCCGATCGCCTTCGAGGCGTCTTCGAGCAGCGCCTTCTTGAAAGCCGGGTCGGTCCACGCCTTGGCGACAACCTTGGCCCCGTTGCGCGGGCCGATCTTGGTCTCGTAGGCCTCGACGATGGCGTCCAGCGCTTTGGGATCGACGTAGCCCTTTTCGGTTAGGATCGTTTCCAGCGCGCGCACGCGCAACTGGGTTTCCGTCAGTTCGGAGTGGTCGTGATCGTGGTGGTGGTCGTCGTGGTCATGTCCGGACATGGACGCCAGTATAAAGCAAAATCTGCGCCGTTGTGCCATCATCGGCGCCAAGAGTTTTAAGCATATGAGTCTTGCGCATATGAAGCAGGTCGCCGACGCCATCGACCGCCTGACCACGGCAGTTGGGCGGGCGGCGGCGTGGCTCATCCTTTTTGTCGTGGTGGTGCAATTTGCGCTGGTCGTGGCGCGCTATGTGTTCGATGTCGGCTCGATCCGGTGGACCGAGAGCGTGATCTACGCAGACGCCACCTTGTTCATGCTGGCGGCGGCCTGGACGCTGCGTGTAGGCGGCCATGTGCGCGTGGACGTGTTCTATGCCGAGGCCTCGCCGCGCGCCAAAGCCTGGATCGATCTTCTCGGTGCGCTACTTCTGCTGCTGCCGTTTGCGCTGGTTCTGCTGTGGCTGTCGGTGCCGTTCGCGCAACGCTCCTGGGCGATCCTCGAACGCTCGCAGGAGACGAGCGGATTGCCGCTGGTATTCCTGCTCAAGACGCTGATCCCGCTGTTTGCCGCGATGCTGGCCTTGCAGGGTGTTTCCCAAGTAATCCGGGCCCTGATCGCGCTACAAATTCCGCCCGTCACCCCCGGGCTTGACCCGGGGGTCCATTCCTCGTCGCAAGATGGACTGCCGGGGCAACCCCGGCAATGACAGCAACAAATGCATTTGCCTGAACTCTTCGCCGTGCTGATGGTCGCTGCTGTCTGCGCGGCGCTGATGATCGGCTATCCGGTGGCGCTGACGCTCGGTGGCGTGTCGTTCGGCTTCGCCGTGCTCGGGCATCTCACAGGCGTAATGAATCTCGCGATCCTCGGTGCGCTGCCCGAGCGGATCTTCGGAATCATGACCAACGAGGTGCTGCTGGCGATCCCGATGTTCATCTTCATGGGCGTGATGCTGGAGCGTTCGCGCGTCGCCGAAGAATTGCTCGAAACGATGGGCCGCCTGTTCGGCACGTTGCGCGGCGGGCTCGGCATCTCGGTGGTGATCGTCGGCACCATGCTCGCGGCGGCGAAAGGCGTCGTTGGCGCGACCACGGTGACGATGGGCCTGATCGTGCTGCCGGCGATGCTGCGCTTCGGTTACGACAAGCGGCTTGCGGCGGGCACCGTCGCCGCGACCGCGACACTGGCGCAGATTTTTCCGCCGGCGACGGTGCTGGTGCTGCTCGGCGATCAGCTCGGCAACGCCTATCAGGCGGCGCAACTCTCGCAGGGCATCTTCGCGCCGCGCTCGGTCAATGTCAGCGATCTCTTCGCGGGCGCACTGATACCCGGCTTCGCGCTGGTCGCGCTCTATCTCATTTATCTGATCGTCGTTGCGGTCGTGTGGCCGCAGAAGGCGCCGGCGCTGCCACCCGATCCCAATGCGCCGCACGGACTGGCGCTCGCGCGCCGACTGATCGAAGTGCTGGTGGCGCCGGTGTTGCTCATTCTCGCCGTGCTCGGC
>JBAUHH010000364.1:0-3151 GCA_049680165.1 Pseudolabrys sp. | reverse complement strand
CCCTCCGACTCTCATCTTGGCGCGCGAAGATTGGCCGCGCCGCATTACCGTTTCTCCACGATTACCAACTTTAAATCCGCCCGACAGGTGGCCGTAAGGCGCGTGCGCTATGTCAGGCGTTAGCAATGCGAGGGCAATGCGCCCAACTCATTTCGAGGAGACGGCTACCATGACCGAACGCAACTCAACGACCGACCGCAACTCAACGCAATCCGCCAAACCGAAAATTCTCAGCGCCAAACGCCTCGCTTTGCTCGGCTCTGTCGCCGTGCTCGGCGCCGCTTTGCTTTACGGCGCGCCCGGCAATTTCAACGTATCGAGCTTCGCGCCGGCAACGGCGCAGGCCGCCGACGCCGCGCAGGCGCCGTCCGGCTTTGCCGACCTGGTCGCGAAAGTAAAACCCGCCGTGATCTCGGTGCGCGTGCGCATCGACGAGACCACCGGCATGAACAACAACGACCAGCAGAGCGGCGCCAGTCCGCTACAGCCCGGCTCTCCGATGGAAAAATTCTTCCAGCAGTTCGGCCAGCGCATGCCGCAAGGAATGCCGCAAGGCAAGCAGGTCATCACCGGCGAAGGCTCCGGCTTCTTCATTTCCGCCGACGGCTATGCCGTGACCAACAACCACGTCGTCGATCACGCCTCGACCGTGCAGGTCAAGACCGACGACGGCACGACCTACAAGGCGCGCGTCATCGGGACCGATCCGAAGACCGATCTCGCGCTCATCAAGGTCGATGCCGGCAAGAGCTTCCCGTTCGTGAAGTTCGCGGACAAGTCGCCGCGCGTCGGCGACTGGGTGGTCGCGGTCGGCAATCCGTTCGGCCTCGGCGGCACCGTCACCGCCGGCATCGTGTCGGCGCGCGGCCGCGACATCGGCTCCGGCCCCTACGACGACTACATCCAGATCGACGCGCCCATCAACAAGGGCAACTCCGGCGGCCCGGCGTTCAACGTCGACGGCAACGTCATCGGCGTGAACACCGCGATCTTCTCGCCCTCGGGCGGCTCGGTCGGCATCGGCTTCGACATTCCCTCCGACACCGCCAAAACCGTGGTCGCGCAGCTGAAGGAGCACGGCAAGGTCACCCGCGCCTGGATGGGCGTGCAGGTGCAGCCGGTCTCGGCCGAGATCGCCGACAGCCTCGGGCTCAAGAAGGCGCAAGGCGCGCTGGTCGACCAGCCGACAAATGGCAGCCCGGCCGCGAAAGCCGGCATCGTCGCCGGCGACGTCATCACCGCGATCGACGGCACACCGGTGAAGGACTCGCGCGATCTCGCCCGCAAGATCGGCGGCATGGCGCCCGACACCTCGGTGAAGCTCACCCTGGTGCGCAACGGTCAGGTCAAGGAGCTCACCATGACGCTCGGCACCATGCCGGGCGAGCGCACCGCCATGAACGAGCACAGCGACGACAGCGGCGCGCAGCAATCCGGCGTGCCGCATCTCGGCCTCACGCTCGCGCCCGCAGCGGACGTGGCCGGCGCCGGTGGCAAGGGTGTCGTCGTCGTCGACGTCAATCCGGACGGCCCCGCCGCGACGCAGGGCTTCAAGGCCGGTGACGTCATCCTCGACGTCGGCGGCAAGTCGGTCGGGCGCGCCGCCGACGTGAGCAAGGCGCTCACCGAAGCGAAGGCGAGCGGCAAGCACGCCGTGCTGATGCGGGTAAAGACCGCCGACGCCACGCGCTTCATCGCCGTGCCGCTCGAGAAAGCGTCGTAACAACTTCTCCCCGTCACCCTTGGCGCCGGGGATGAGACGAGCCGTCATGGCCGGGCTTGACCCGGCCATCCCGCTTAGGTGGCGCAATACCCTCCTAAGCGGGATGCCCGGCACGTAGGCGTGCGAAAGCACGCCGTTCTTCGAACGGCTATGGCCGGGCATGACAGCTCAATTTCGCGCACGCTCGTCCCACCTCTTCCGCATGGAACCAAAGTACCAACCGGCCGTTCAGCCAGCATAAGAGGGCGAGTTTTTCTGGGGCACTCGATATGCCTGACACCGCCGCACACCCCTCGCAACGCCAGATCTACAAGGTCGCCCTCGCCAGCATCGTCGGCTCGGTGATCGAGCAATACGACTTCCTTATCACCGGCGTGATCGCCGCCACCATCTGGGGCGGGATTTTCTTCAAGCTGCCCGGCCTTGCCGCGGTCGCCGCCGCCATCAGCGTCTATGGCATCGGCATCATCATCCGCCCGGTCGGCGCCTACATCTTCGGTCATCTTGCCGACCGCATCGGGCGCAAGGACGCGCTGGTCTATGCGCTGGTGCTGATGGGCATCTCGACGCTGCTGATCGGCCTCACGCCGGCCTACGACAGCATCGGCATCGCCGCGCCGATCATGCTCATTATCTTCCGCCTCGCGCAGGGCATCAGCTTCGGCGCCGAGTTCGGCACCGCCGCCACCTGGGTGGTCGAGCAGGCCGCGCACTCGAAGTATCGCGCGTTCTGGGGCGCCTGGGTCGGCTTCGCCATTCCGATCGGGCTGCTGCTCGGTTTCGGGTCGGTGATCTTCACCAAGGCGACGATGACGCCGGAAAGCTTCACCGTCTGGGGCTGGCGCATCTTGTTCGTCATCGGCTTCCTGGTCGCCATCGTCGGCATCGTCATCCGGACGCGCACCGAGGACAGCTAACTGTTCAATCAGCATCGGGACAAGAAGGCGATCCTCGAAAGCCCGGCGAAGCAGGTGTGGCAGGACATGCCGGGCACGATTTTGCGTACGTCGCTGGTCAACGCCAGGTTCGGCGGCGCGTTCTTCCTCTATTTCGTGTTCGGCACGAGCTACATGAAAGCGGTCGGCTTCACCGGCTCGACACCGGAATATATCGGACTGATCGCAGCAGCATTCATGCTGGTGTTCATGATCATCGGTTCGCTGCTCGCCGACCTCATCAACCGCCGCACCATTTTGCTGATCGCGGCAGTCGTGTTTCTCATTTTTGCGATCCCCTACTTCTATCTGGTCAACACCGGCAGCTTCTGGCTCGCGGTGCTCGCCGAGGTAATCGGCTTCGGCTTCGTGTTCGGTTTCGGCTACGGCGCGATCCCGACCTTCTACACGGAAAACTTCCCGACCCGTTATCGCGCCTCCGGCGCCAGCGCCGCCTACCAGATCGCGCAGGTGTACGGCGGCGGGCTCATTC
>JBAUHH010000363.1:0-8564 GCA_049680165.1 Pseudolabrys sp. | reverse complement strand
GAGGCCTTGCGGCCGTTCGGCGTCGTCCAGGTGTAAAGATCGATCACGGTATGCGTCCTTCGGATTTCGATGGAATGGAACTAAGGAACGTTAGAGCGGGAACAGCGTTGTATCGGGACCTCATTGGAGGAGGCAACCATGAAACTCAACGCGTTAACCTTGGCGCTGGTCGTGACCGCATTCGGTGCGGTGAGCGCGAATGCGCAGACCAGGATTATTGAAGAGCGTCCCGCGACCGTCGTTGTGCCGGTGGCGCCGCCCGCCGCGGTGGTGGTTGAACCGCCCGCAACCTCAACCACGGTTGAGCACAATAATATGGGCCTGTTGGGTAACCAGACCCGCACCACGACGCAAACGAACGGAGGCGGGGTCGATTGCACGAAACAGACCGTGCAGACCAACACACTGCTCGGCTCGACGTCGAATTCAAACACGACCTGCCAGTAATCTCTTCGCGTTCTGAAAAATGAAAAGGCGGCCTTCACCGGCCGCCTTTTTTTATTTTTACAGCGAACGCCTAGGCTGCCTTCTTTTCCAGCTCCGATTTCCACTGCCCGAGCGCGGCGAGGCCGTTCATTTTCGCGCGGTGCGAGAATGCGCGCTGCGCGGCGGCGACGTTTTCGCTCTTGCCCGACCACGCGGTCTGCGGCGCGTGCTGGAGCGCGCGGCCGTAGGAGAAGGTGAGATTCCACGGCAGATCACCGATCTTGTTCATGGCGTCGAGATGCGCGGTCGCTTCCTCGTCGGATTGTCCGCCGGAGAGGAACGCGATGCCGGGCACGGCGGCCGGCACGCACAGCTTGAGCACGGTCACGGTTTTTTCCGCGACTTCCTCGACCGAGGCGCGCTTTGCGCTCTTCTTTCCCGGGATGACCATGTTCGGCTTGAGCACGATGCCTTCGAGCATCACGTGGGCGTCGAATAGTTCGTTGAACGTGGCGTGCAGCACGCGCTCGGTCACGCTGAAGCAGCGGTCGATGTCGTGGTCGCCGTCCATCAGCACTTCCGGCTCGACGATCGGCACGATCTGCGCGGCCTGGCAGAGCGCCGCGTAGCGCGCTAGCGCGTGCGCGTTGGCCTTGATGCAATAAGCGGTCGGGATGCCGGCGCCGATGTCGATCACCGCGCGCCACTTCGCGAAGCGCGCGCCCTGCTCGTAATATTTCGGCAGGCGGTCGGCGAGCCTGTCGAGGCCGACGGTGATCAGCTCGCCGGGGCATTGCGGCAGTGGCTTGGTGCCTTCGTCGACCTTGATGCCGGGAATGGCGCCCGCCTTCTTGATGATCTCGACCAGCGGCGTGCCGTCCTTCGCCTTCTGCCAGATTGTCTCGTCGTAGAGGATGACGCCGGAGATGTGGTTCTTCATCGCCTCAGTCGAGCGGAACAGCATCTCGCGGTAATCGCGGCGATTGTTCTCCGTCGACTCCACGCCGATGGCGTCGAAACGCTTCTTGATGGTGCCGGAGGATTCGTCCGCCGCCAGAATGCCGCGTCCCGGCGCGACCATGGCCTTGGTCACCTTGTTCAACTCAGCGAGATCCATCGTCCCCTCCATTTCTTCCCTTGTCCCGGACGCGGCGCAGCGTGAAACGATGCGCCGCAGATCCGGGACCTTTCGAGCCCATGCTTTTGCGATCCCGGTTCCGCAACGCACCACATTGTGGCGCGTTGCGCCGGGATAATGCCTTCGGCATTATTTTATCCGCAACACCTCGATCCCGGGCAAGGCCTTGCCTTCCAGCCATTCCAGGAAGGCGCCGCCGGCGGTCGAAACGTAGGTCAGCCGGTCGGTTACGCCGGCCACGTTGAGCGCGGCTACCGTGTCGCCGCCGCCCGCTACCGATAAAAGCTTGCCGGCGGCGGTGAGTTCCGCGACCGCTTCCGCCACCTCGACGGTGCCGTTGTCGAACGGCTCGACCTCGAACGCGCCGAACGGGCCGTTCCAAACCAGCGTCCTGGCGCGCGCCAGCACGGAAATGACGAGCTCGATGCTACGCGGCCCGATATCGAGCATCATGTCCTTGGCGCCGACGTGATCGACGTCGACCACGCGCGAGGGCGCGTTGGCTTCGAGCTTTTCCGCCACCACGGCATCCACAGGGAGCACGATCTCGCGCTTTGCAGCCTTTGCTTGGTCCATGATCTGCTGCGCGGTCTCGACCAGATCGCGCTCGACCAGCGAGCGCCCGATGTTTTTTCCGAGCGCCATCAGAAACGTGTTCGCCATGGCGCCGCCGATGATCAGCACGTCGACTTTTTTCAGCAGATGGCCGAGCAGATCGAGCTTGGTCGAGATTTTGGCCCCGCCCACGATTGCCGCGACCGGGTGCTGCGGCGCGTCTAGCACCTTGTGGAATGCGTCGAGCTCGGCCTGCAGCGAGCGCCCCGCGTAAGCAGGCAGTACGCGGCCCAAACCTTCGGTCGAGGCGTGCGCGCGGTGCGACACAGAAAATGCATCGTTGACGTAGATGTCGCCGAGCTTCGCCAGCGCCGCGACGAATTTCGGATCGTTTTTTTCCTCGCCGGCATGGAAGCGGGTGTTCTCGAGGCAGATGATGTCGCCCGGCTTCATCGCCGCGACCGCGCGCTCGGCCACTTCGCCGATGCAGTCGTCGACAAACCTGACCGGCCGCTTGAGGATGTGCGCGATCTCGGCGGCGACAGGCTTCAGCGAATCCTTCGGATTGCGCCCCTTCGGCCTTCCGAAGTGCGAGAGCAGGATTACCTTGCCGCCCTTGTCGGCGATTTCGGTGATGGCCGGCGCCGTGCGCTCGATGCGCGTTGCGTCCGTGACGACGCCGTTCTCGACCGGCACGTTGAGGTCGACGCGCATGAGTACGCGTTTGCCCTTCACGTCGACATGGTCAAGTGTTCGGAACGCGCTCATCCCCGGCCCGGCGCGTGAAATCAGATCAGCTTGCCCATCGCGACCGCGGTATCGGCCATGCGGTTGGAGAAGCCCCATTCATTGTCGTACCACGACAGCACGCGCACCAGCGTGCCGTTCATCACCTTCGTCTGGTCCATATGGAACGTGGACGAATGCGGGTCGTGGTTGAAGTCGATCGAGACGTTCGGATCGTTGGTGTAGTTCAGAATGCCCTTGAGCTGCTGCTCCGACGCGCGCTTCATGGCGTCGTTGATTTCTTCCTTCGTCGTTTCTTTCTTCGCAACGATCTTGAGATCGATCACGGACACGTTCGGCGTCGGCACGCGAATGGCGACGCCGTCGAGCTTGCCCTTGAGTTCGGGCAAAACAAGGCCGATCGCCTTCGCCGCGCCGGTCGAGGTCGGAATCATCGAGAGCGCCGCGGCGCGCGCGCGGTAGAGATCCTTGTGCATGGTGTCGAGCGTGGGCTGGTCGCCGGTATAGGCGTGGATCGTCGTCATGAAGCCGGTCTCGATGCCGACGGCATCGTTGAGCACCTTCGCCACTGGCGCGAGGCAGTTGGTGGTACAGGAGCCGTTCGAGACCACCTTGTGATCCTTGGTCAGCTTGTCGTGGTTGACCCCGTAGACGATCGTCATGTCGGCGCCATCGGCGGGCGCGGAAATCAAGACGCGCTTGGCGCCGGCGGTGAGGTGCGCCGAGGCCTTTTCCTTGGCGGTGAAGAGGCCGGTGCATTCCATCGCGACATCGACGCCGAGGTCCTTCCATGGCAGCTTCGAGGGATCGCGCTCGGCGGTGACCTTGATGGCGCCGTTGCCGAGGCTGATGCTGTCGCCCTTGACGGTGACCTCGCCGGGGAAGCGGCCGTGCACGCTGTCGTAGCGAAGCAGATGCGCGTTGGTTTCGACCGGCCCGAGATCGTTCAGCGCCACGACCTCGATGTCTTTCCGCCCGGACTCGGCAATGGCGCGCAAGATATTGCGCCCGATCCGCCCAAACCCGTTGATGGCAACACGCACTGTCATTCGTCGCTCCCGGTCTTGCCTGCCGTCATCCGCGCTCGCGGGCTGACGACAGTTATATAGGCCTCGCTCCGTTACTTCCCAAGCTTGCGCAGCGCGGCCTCCGCCACGGCCTCCGGCGTAATGCCGAAATGCTTGTAAAGGTCCTTATAGGGCGCGCTGGCGCCAAATCCGCTCATGCCGACGAAAACGCCGTCGGAGCCGATGATCGCGTCCCAACTCTGGCGCACGGCGGCTTCCACGCCGATCTTGACCCTGGCGTCGCCGATCACGGCGCGGCGCGCGGCTTCCGGTGCTTCCAGCAGCAGTTCGAAGCACGGCACCGAGACGACGCGCGCGGCGACGCCCTTTGCGGCGAGCAGCTTCTGCGCCTCGACTGCGAGCGAGACTTCCGAGCCGGTGGCGAAAATCGACACGTCGGCTTTACCGTTTGCCGCCGCGATCTCGTAGGCGCCGGCGGCGCAACGGTTCTGCTCCTCGAGGGTCTTGCGCAGCTGCGGGAGATTTTGCCGCGTCAGCGCCAGCACGCTCGGGCGCTCTTTCGCTTCCAGCGCGAGCTGCCAGCACTCGACCGTCTCGACCGTGTCGCACGGGCGAAACACGAGCAGGTTCGGGATCGCGCGCAGCGCGGCAAGATGCTCGACCGGCTGGTGCGTCGGCCCGTCTTCGCCAAGGCCGATCGAGTCGTGCGTCATCACGTGGATGACGCGCTCGCCCATCAGCGCGGCGAGCCGGATCGACGGACGGCAATAATCGGAGAACACGAGGAATGTGCCTGAATAGGGGATGATGCCGCCGTGCAGCGCCATGCCGTTCATCGCGGCGGCCATGCCGTGCTCGCGGATGCCGTAATGGATGAAGCGGCCGGAATAGTCGGCGGCGCTCATCGCCTTCATCGATTTGGTGCGCGTGTTGTTGGAGCCGGTGAGGTCGGCCGAGCCGCCGACCATTTCCGGCACCGCAGGGATGAGGCTCTCGAGCGCGAACTCGGACGCGGAGCGCGTCGCGATGTCTTTCGGCATTGCGGCGAGTGTCTGCTTCAGCGCACGCACGGCATCGCCAAGCGCATTCGGCAGATCGCCGCGCATGCGGCGCTCGAATTCCGCGCGCTTGCTTGCGTCGACGCCTGAAAGCTTCTTGTTCCACTCGGCATGTGCTGTCTTCGAGCGCTGCCCGGCCGTGCGCCAGGCCGCGAGAATATCGCTCGGCACGTCGAACGGCGCATGCGTCCAGCCGAGGTTTTTGCGCGTGCCGGCAATCTCGTCGGCGCCGAGCGGCGAGCCGTGCGCCTTTTCGCTGCCAACTTTGGTCGGTGCGCCGAAACCGATTTTTGTTTTGCACGCAATCAGAGTGGGGCGATCGCTCTTTTGAGCAGTTGCGATTGCTGACGCAATCGCTTGCGCATTGTGACCGTCGATGCGTGACGCATTCCATCCGGCCGCTTCGAAGCGCTTCACCTGATCGACGCTGTCGGACAGCGACAGCGCGCCGTCGATCGAAATGCCGTTATCGTCGAACAATACGATCAGCCGGTTGAGCTTCAGGTGACCGGCGAGCGCAATCGCTTCCTGGCTGATGCCTTCCATCAGGTCGCCGTCGGATGCGAGCACGTAGGTCTTGTGGTTGACGACGTCGCCGAATTCCGCAGCAAGATGCCGCTCGGCAATCGCCATGCCGACCGCATTGGCCAATCCTTGCCCGAGCGGACCCGTCGTCGTCTCGATGCCTTGCGTGACGAAATTTTCCGGATGGCCCGGCGTCTTGAATCCGAGCTTGCGGAAATTCTTGATGTCTTCGATCGTCACCGCCGCGTAGCCGGTGAGATAAAGCAGGGCGTAGATCAGCATTGAGCCGTGGCCGGCCGACAACACGAAGCGGTCGCGGTCGGGCCATGCCGGATCGGCTGGATCGAATTTCAAAAACCGCGTGAACAGAACGGTCGCGACATCGGCCGCGCCCATCGGCAGGCCCGGATGTCCGGACTTTGCCTGCTCGACGGCGTCCATCGCCAGCGCACGGATGGCGTTCGCCATCTCATCATGCGCCACAGCGGGAACCGGCTGCTCGTGACGCTCTGCGGGCGCCACGGCTACCGTCGGCGAGGCTTTTGCGCTCATGGAAAAGGCCTTTTGTGCCGGGTGGATAGCATGTGAGCCCCTTGAGTCAATGTGACGCGCGGGTTCCGGCCGCGCCATGCACAGGGCGGCGAAAACATCGGGGCATATCGTGGGCCGGACGTTGACGCCGCGGTCGCGCAGCACGTAAGCTTCTTGGTCTAAGCATCTGCCGTCACAACGGTTTTCCGCGTGGAGTAGGGGATGACGGAGCCGAGCGCCGTCGATGCAGCGGTCAAGCGCCTGGCGCTCGCGCTCGATGCGCTCGAAGCCGCGGTCGAACGCCGCCGTCACGCCGACCGCAACGAAGAAGGCCTTGCTACCCAGTTGCAGGCGTTAGGGGTCGACCGCACGCGGCTCGCCTCCGCGCTCGACGGCGAAACCGCCCGCGTGCGGCAGCTCGAAACGGCCAACCGCGAAATCGCGCAACGGATCGATACCGCCGTGGAGAGCATCCGGGCGGTCATCGACGGCAAGGACGGGTAATCGATGGCCCAGGTCAGCGTCATCATCAACGGCCGTCAGTTCCGCATCGCCTGCGACGACGGCCAGGAGGAGAACCTCGAAGCGCTTGCGAAGAATCTCGACGAACGCATCGAGGAGCTGCGCCGGAAATTCGGCGAGATCGGCGACACGCGGCTCACGGTGATGGCGGCGATCCAGATCGGCGACGATCTTTCCGAAGCCAGGCGGCAAATTCGCCGGCTGGAGGAAGACGTGCATGCCTTGCAGGGTGCCCGCGTGGTCGGCTCTGACCGAGCGCATGCCGCACAGGCCGCGGTGGTCAACGCCTTCAATTCGGCGGCCGAGCGGCTCGAAGGAATCACCAGGAAGCTCAATCAAACCCTCGGCGGCGGCGTCGCGATCGGCTGATTTAACCAAATAGCCGTATCGGGTGGCGCATACGGGTCGCGCGCATTACATTGACCAAGCGGGGCTGTGGGGCTCGTTAGGAGAAAAATTCCCCGGGGCCTTACGATCCTAACGGGAGCTGTCCCTGGCCGGGCTCGTGGGTTCGGTCATATGGCGCCCACCTACTTATGTAGGTTCCCGGGATCACACTCCGACGGCCATCGCGGCTCCGCACTCTCATTATGTCCGACGTCACCAAAACAGAATCGCCCAAAGAAAAACTCCGCCGCGAAGCGCTCGCGCGCCGCGACGCCTTGCCGGCGGCGGAACGCGCGGCGGCGGCCGAGACGATCGCCGCGCGCGAATTTCCGGTCGCGGTGCGGCCGGGCATGATCGTTTCCGGCTTCATGCCGCTCAAGAGCGAGATTAATCCGTTGCCGCTGCTGCGCAGACTGGCGGACAGCGGGGCGAAGCTGGCGCTGCCCGCAATCGCCGGGCGCGGCAAGCCGCTCATCATGCGCGCCTATGCATTCGGCGATGAATTTGCGCGCGGCCAGTGGGGCATTCGCGAGCCCAGGGCGGACTCGCCCGAGGTCTATCCGGACATCCTGATCGTGCCGCTCGCCGCGTTCGACCGCAACGGCCATCGCATCGGTTACGGCGCCGGCTATTACGACATGACCATCAACCGGCTGCGCTCGATGAAACCGGCCATCGCCATCGGCATTGCTTTGGCGGCGCAGGAAATTACCGCCGTGCCGGCGACCGAACGCGACGCGCGGCTCGATCTCGTGCTAACGGAGCGCGAGGCCATCGATTTCCGCGGATCGTAATTCAGCATGCGCATCCTCTTCATCGGCGATGTGGTCGGCCGCTCCGGGCGGACGATCGTCATCGAGCGGCTGCCCAAGCTGATCGCCGAGTGGAAACTCGATCTCGTCGTCGTCAACGGCGAGAACGCTGCCGGTGGCTTCGGCATCACCGAAGTGATCTACAACGAGTTGATCGACGCGGGCGCCGACGCGGTCACGCTCGGCAACCACGCGTGGGACCAGCGCGAGGCGCTCGTCTTCATCGAGCGCGCGCCGCGGCTGATCCGTCCGGTGAATTACCCGGCCGGCGCACCCGGGCGCGGCGCAGCCCTCGTCGACACCAAAAACAGCAAGCGCGCGCTGGTGGTGAACGTGATGGGCCGCATCTTCATGGACCCACTCGACGATCCGTTCGCGGCGATCGAGCGCGAGCTGTCCGCATGTCCGCTCCGCTCAGGCGCCGACGCCATCGTCATCGACATCCATTGCGAGGCGAGCAGCGAAAAGCAGTCGATGGGTTATTTCGTCGACGGCCGCGCGTCGCTTGTCGTCGGCACCCATACGCACGCGCCGACCGCCGATCATCGTCTGCTGCCGGGCGGCACGGCGTTCATCACCGACGTCGGCATGACCGGCGATTTCAATTCGGTCATCGGCATGAACAAGGAAGAGCCGCTGGCGCGCTTCCTGCGCAAAATTCCGGGCTCGAAATTCGCCGCCGCGGACGGCCCCGCCACGCTGTGTGGGCTCGCGGTCGAGACCAACGACAAGACCGGCCTCGCCACGAAGGTCGCGGCGGTCCGCCTCGGCGGCATTCTGGAAGAGGCGCGGCCGGCCTTCTGGCCCTGACCGCCGCCACCCCGCAACTTACGGT
>JBAUHH010000362.1:0-2169 GCA_049680165.1 Pseudolabrys sp. | reverse complement strand
AGGCTCGGATGCGGCAGCGGCTCGCCGCTCACCAGCAGGACGCCAGCCAGTGACAGCAGGGCGAACGGAAACCCGAACAGGAAGCGCACAAGCGTGGCGCCGACGGTGCCGAGCGTCGTGGTCAGCTCGCGCTGCATGGCGTTGCGCGCGGTCTGCGCCGCCGCGGCGATGATCGTGAAGACGGCCCAGAGCATGGCGGGGATTCTCAAGATCGCATGGTTTTCAGTCGTCATGCGCGGGCTTGACCCGCGCATCCATCTTTTGAAGAAGGATGGATTGCCGGGTCAAGCCCGGCAATGACGAGGCTGGTATACGCGGCTGGCTAACGCGCAGTCCTTTCTGCGACCACCATGTAGTTCACGTCCATGTCGGTGGACAACTGCCAGCGGTCGGCGAACAGATTATAGATCACGCCTTTTTCGCCGGTGACGCGCATGCCGCTCTGCTCGAGCGCGATCTCGAGCTCGTTCGGCGTGATGAACTTGTCCCATTGATGGGTGCCGCGCGGCAGCCAGCGCAGGACATACTCGGCGCCGACGATCGCCAGCGCGAAGCTTTTCATGGTGCGGTTGAGCGTGGCGACGAACATCAGCCCGTCCGGCTTGACCATCGACGCGCAGGTTTCCACGAACAACTTCACATCGGCGACGTGCTCGATGACTTCCATCGCCAGCACGATGTCGAAGCGCTCGTTTGCAGCCGCCAGTTCTTCCGCCGTGGTAGCGCGGTAATCGACCGCGACACCCGACGAGAGCGCGTGCGCGCTCGCCGCTGCGACGTTGTCTTTGGCCGGATCGGCTCCGACGACATTGGCGCCGATGCGCGCCAGCGGCTCCGACAAAATGCCGCCGCCGCAGCCGATGTCGAGGATGCGCAGGCCTTTGAGGCAGTCCAGCTTCTTGATGTCGCGATCAAAGCGTGTCGCCGCCTGGTCGCGGATATAGGCAAGGCGCACCGGATTGAACTTGTGCAGCGACGCCATCGGCCCGCGCGGGTCCCACCAGTCGGCGGCGTGGCGCGAGAAGCGCTCGACCTCTTCCGTATCGACGGTGGAGTTGCGTGTCGCCATGTCACTGTCTCGCCATGTCAGCGCGCCGTCACGTGATTGCGGAACTCAAGCGGCGCATCGACGCCGTGCAACGGCTCGAGGCCAACACCGACGCCGCGAATGAGGACGTCGCCGTAGTTGAACAGGCGTCCCATGATCGACTGATCGACGTCGACGCTCTCGACCTTGTCCATGTTCATCTCGACGGTGTGGCGGCGGATGAAGCCACGCTTGTAGACGATGCGGCGGTCGGTGACGTCGATCTCCGTGGTCCAGCGGCGAAACCAGGCGCTGAACAGCAGCAGCAACGCCACCAGCGCACAGACGGCGGCAATCGGCAGCAGGACCGGTGCGCTATGGGACGGCACCGCCACCGCCGCAGCGATCGCCAGCATCGCGATGCCCGGAAGGTAGACGATCCAGTGGATGGTCGTGGAATACATCACCTTCTCGCCGGGCTGAAGGATGTGGTCGATGTAGCGCATGGTCCGAACCCGGATTTCTTAACGACAATGCAGCCAATTTCGCGGCGAATCCCGCGCCAATGTTGCGGTCGCGGCACCCCGCCGGTATGTATAGCCGCCTTTTGCGGCCGGCGCTGGAGCATCATGCGCCGGTCGCTTGTTAGCGCCAATCGGCGCGTCCGGAAACGACAAGTTCAAAGATCATGGCTCGGCTGGTAATGAAGTTCGGCGGAACGTCGGTCGCCGATATCGACCACATCCGCAACGTGGCGCGCCACGTCAAGCGCGAGGTGGACGCCGGCAACGACGTTGCCGTCGTGGTCTCCGCCATGGCCGGACAGACCAATCAACTGGTCGAGTGGTGCCGCGAGGCGGCGATGCTGCATGACGCGCGCGAATACGACGCCGTGGTGGCGTCCGGCGAGCAGGTCACCGCCGGCCTACTGGCGATCGTGCTCGAAGGCATGGGCGTCAACGCGCGCTCGTGGCAGGGCTGGCAACTGCCGATCATCACCGACAACGCGCATGCTTCGGCGCGCATTCTCGACATCAACGGCGCCGAACTCATCAAGCGCTTCAAGGAGCACAAGCAGGTCGCGGTGATCGCCGGCTTCCAGGGCATGAACAAGGAGACGGGCCGCATCACCACGCTCGGGC
>JBAUHH010000361.1:0-2505 GCA_049680165.1 Pseudolabrys sp. | reverse complement strand
GCGTCCCGGCGGTGCTGCACGAGATGCGCCCCGTGCGGTCGACCGCCGCGCACAAGACCGGCGGGCTTGCAGAAATAGTCTGCTCCAACTCCTTCCGCTCCGACGACAAGGACCACAACGCGGTCGGCCTGCTGCATGAGGAAATGCGACGGCTCGGCTCGCTGGTGATGCAGGCCGCCGACGCCAACCAGGTGCCGGCCGGGGGCGCGCTCGCGGTCGACCGCGACGGCTTTTCCGCCGCGGTGACGGACGCACTCGCCGCCCAGCCACTGATCACGGTCATGCGCGAGGAAGTGACGGTACCGCCCGCCGACTGGGACAGCGTGATCGTCGCCACCGGCCCGCTGACGTCGCCGGATCTCGCCGCGACGGTGCGGCGGCTCAGCGGCGAACACGCGCTCGCCTTCTTCGACGCCATCGCACCGATCGTGCACCGCGAGTCGATCGATTTCGACACCGCCTGGTTCCAGTCCCGTTACGACAAGGCCGGCCCTGGCGGCTCCGGCGCCGACTACATCAATTGCCCGATGAACCGCGAGCAGTATCACGCCTTCATCGAGGCGCTGCTTGCGGGCGACAAGACCTCATTCCACGAGTGGGAAGCTTCGACGCCCTATTTCGACGGCTGCCTGCCGATCGAGGTGATGGCAGAGCGCGGACCGGAAACCCTGCGGCACGGTCCGATGAAGCCGTTCGGCCTGACCGATCCGCACCGGCCGGACGTGAAGGCTTATGCGGTGGTGCAGCTTCGCCAGGACAACAAACTCGGCACACTGTTCAACATGGTCGGCTTCCAGACCAAGCTGAAGCACGGCGAACAGGTGCGCATCTTCCGCACCATTCCCGGCCTCGAACACGCCGAATTCGCGCGGCTCGGCGGCCTGCATCGCAACACCTTCCTCAATTCGCCGAAGCTGCTCGATGGCACGCTGCGGCTTGCCGCCGAGCCGCGCCTGCGTTTCGCGGGCCAGATCACTGGCTGCGAGGGCTACGTGGAATCCGCCGCGATCGGCCTTCTGGCCGGACGCTTTGCCGCCGCCGAACGGCTCGGCGAGCCGCTCGACGCGCCGCCACCAACGACCGCGCATGGTGCGCTGCTTGGACACATCACCGGCGGGCATATCGAAACCATCGATGCCGGCCCGTCGTCGTTCCAGCCTATGAATATCAATTTCGGCCTCTTCCCCCCGCTCTCCGCCGTGCCGGCCTTCGATCCGGACGGCCGCAAATTCGGCAGCGGTTCCGCCAAAAATCTCTCAAGAAAAAGCGCGCTCAGCCGCCGCGCACTGGTCGATCTCGAACGCTGGATCGGCGGCGAAGCGCGCCCTGCTGCGGCGGAATAGATCGCACCGGCGTTTTCCGTGCTAGAAGCCCGCCGCATGAACGACCTTTCCGGCCGCTGGACGAGCGACGTTGTGCTCAAGCGCGACGTGTTCAGCACGGTCGAACGCGGCAAATTCCTGACCGACAAAGGCGAAGTCGATGCCGTGCTGCGCCGGATCGACGCGGTGCCGTGGTGGTCCCGGCCGCTGGCGCGGCATCTGTTCAACCGCGAGAAACGCGCGCTCAAAACCGCGCCCGCCGGCATCGCGCCGCCGCTGCTCTACGCCGGCAATGAGCAACTGGTGCGCGGCTTCATCGGCGGCGTCGCGCTGCATATCGCAAAGCCTGCCGGCGACCTTGCCTATTTCCGCTCCGCCAAGGCCGCGCTGCGCAAACTGCATCGCGCAGGCATCTGCCACAACGATCTCGCCAAGGAGCAGAACTGGCTGCGCACCGCGGACGGCCGCGCGTCGCTCACCGATTTTCAGCTCGCCGCGATGTTCAAACGGCGGAACTTATTGTTTCGCATCGCGGCCTATGAGGATTTGCGGCATCTCCTGAAGCACAAGCGCCGCTACGCGCCCGACGCGCTGACGCCCGCCGAACGGCGCGTGCTGGCGACCAAGAGCATCCCGACACGCGTCTGGATGGCGACGGGAAAACGCGTCTATTACGCGATCACGCGCGGATTGCTGAATTTCTCCGACCGCGAGGGCGGCGGACGCCGCCTGAAGAACGACGCGCCGGTGATCGTTGCGAAGCTGAAAGAGCATTTGCAGGTGCGCGACGCCGTCGTGCTCGCCTATCCCGACCGTCGCGCGGGCACGGGGCTTTACGCGTTTGTCGAGGCCGACAATGTCAGCGAGGATGGCTTGCGCGAATTTCTGAAAAATCCCGCGCCCGAGCGCTTGCAGATTGTCGATAAACTTCCGCGCGACGGTAGTGGCGAGGTGCGCACTGAAATCCTTCAGCTTGTCGCCATGAACCAGATCGATCTCATCGACAACCTGATCACGCACGACGGCGAGCGCACAACCATCGCTCAAATAGTCGCCGGCCGGCGCAACCTGCGCGACCGCTTTTCGTTCTAGCCGAACATGCGCGCCGGATTGCGCGCAGCGCGCCACAGGCGCCATTGCTGCCGCCAGCGCGGCGCCGGCATGAACGTGAACGGCTCGTAAC
>JBAUHH010000360.1:0-1730 GCA_049680165.1 Pseudolabrys sp. | reverse complement strand
CACGGCGCGAGGCCGTTGAAGGCGAGTGGGCGCCATTTAGGGCCGGTGTTTGGGGCTGTCAAGGATCGGCCCGGACGGGTGAATCTGGCATAGCGCGCTTGGCTTGTTCGGGGCCGACCGACCCGCTATTTTCCGCGCCGTCCTCGGTCCATGGCGGATTCATGCGCGCAATCCTCGACGTCATTATGCTGGTCTTACAAATCTACATCTGGCTGCTGATCGCGGCGGCGGTGCTGTCGTGGCTGGTCGCGTTCAACGTGGTCAACACCCGCAACCAGGTGGTGTCGATGTTGGGCGAATTTCTGTACCGCATCACCGAACCGCTGCTGCGGCCAATCCGCTCGATGCTGCCCAACCTCGGCGGCATCGATGTCTCGCCGGTGATCCTGATCCTGCTGATCTTTCTGCTCCAGAACGTGATCATCCGTTACATCTACCCGAATGTGTTCTAGGCCGTGGCGAGGTCGTGGGCGCTCGCGGCCGGCGGCGTTTCGCTCATGGTGCGGCTGACGCCCAAAGGCGGGCGCGATGCCTTCGACGGCATCGACGTTCTCGACGATGGCCGCGTGGTGCTCAAGGCGCGGGTGCGCGCGGCGCCGAGCGGTGGCGAAGCGAACGTGGCGTTGGGCAGGCTCGTCGCCAAGGCAGTCGGTGTCCCACCGCGCGATGTGACGGTCACGGCGGGCGCGACGAGCCGCATTAAGCGGCTGACGATTTCGGGCGACGGCCCAACATTGATCGCGACGCTGGAGAAGATGCGCGCGCCGCGCTAACAATTCGCGGTGACGGCGGGGCTCGAAGCATGACGGCGCGGATTATCGACGGCAAAGCAATCGCGGCGGATCTGCGCGGCAAAGTGACGGACGCCGTGCACCGCCTGCATCGCGACCGCGGGTTGGTGCCGGGCCTTGCTGTCGTTCTGGTCGGACAAAATCCGGCGAGCGAAGTCTATGTCCGCAACAAGTCGAAGGCGGTGGCGGAAGCCGGCATGCATGCCTTCGACCGCAAGCTGCCGGAGACGACCAGCGAAGCCGACTTGCTCGCCGAGGTGGCGCGGCTCAATGCCGACCCCGCCGTGCACGGCATCCTGGTGCAGTTGCCGCTGCCGAAGCAGATCGACGCGCAGAAAATCATCGCCGCGATCGATCCGGCTAAGGATGTCGATGGATTTCATCCGATCAATGTCGGGCGGCTGGCGAGCGGGTTAGCGGCGCTGGTGCCGTGCACGCCGCTCGGCTGCGTCATGCTGGCGAAAACGGTGCATGCTTCGCTCGCAGGTCTGGAAGCCGTCGTCGTCGGCCGCTCCAATATCGTCGGCAAGCCGGTCGCGCAATTGCTGCTGGCCGAGAACGCCACGGTCACCATCGCGCATTCAAAGACGCGCGATTTGCCCGGCGTGTGCCGCCGCGCCGATTTGCTGGTCGCCGCGATCGGCCGTCCTGAAATGATTCGCGGCAACTGGATCAAGCCGGATGCGACCGTGATCGATGTCGGCATCAACCGCGTTGCGGGTGAGAACGGCAAGCCGCGCATCGTGGGCGACGTCGCGGCGGACGCACGCGATATCGCCGGTGCGATCACGCCGGTGCCCGGCGGCGTCGGCCCGATGACGATTGCCTGCCTGCTGCTCAACACATTGCGCGCGGCGTGCGCGCAGCATGAATTGCCCGAGCCGAAGCTCTAACGCTTCTTTGTCATGGCCGGGCATAGCCGTTCGAAGAACGGCGTGC
>JBAUHH010000359.1:0-1579 GCA_049680165.1 Pseudolabrys sp. | reverse complement strand
GTATTTGTTCTCGTCGGACAGCCCGAGCTCTTCCGCCAGCCGCGGATCGAGGCCGGTGACCGGCGGGCCTTCGAAGTCGGATTGCGGCGCTTCGCCGAAACCGCCTTGCGTGGATTTGCGCGCCGTGTGCGCGTCGGAAAAGTCGCGGCGCCGGTCGAAGGAATTATCCGGGGGCGGCTTTAAGCCCGTGCCCGAGCCGAGTCCCGCGGTGCCTTTGCCGATGCCGGGGTTGAGCAGATCGGCGAGCGCCTTCGGCGTCGCCGGCTCATCGGGCCGCGCCGCCTTGGCGCGCGTCGGGCGCGCGGGGTCCTTTGGTTTTTTCGGCTTGTCGGGAGATTTCGCCATCGCCCCGAATATGGGGCGAGTCCTGAGGCGAGAAAAGGGCGGGAGCGCCCCGCCTTTCGTGGCTTTTGCGCGATGCTAGACTGCCAGCACAACGGGGGAGGAAACGATGTCCAGGATGACTTTCACGCGGCGCGCGCTGCTCGCCGCCATGGCGGCGGCGCCGTTCGTGCGCACGGCGCGCGCGCAAGCGACGTGGCCGGCGAAGCCGGTGAAGGTCATGGTGCCTTATCCGCCGGCCGGCGGCGCCGATACCACCGCGCGCATCCTCTACGCCAAGCTCGGCGACATGCTCGGCCAGCGGTTCGTCATTGAAAATCGCGGCGGCGCCGGCGGCACCATCGGCGAAGCGCTCATCGCGAAGGCCGACCCCGACGGCTACACCATCCTGCACGACGCCACCGCGTTCTCGGTCAACACCGAGCTCTATCCGAAGCTGCCGTTCGATTACCGCAAGGACTTCGACCCGGTGTTCCTGGTCTCGCTGGTGCCGAACATTCTCGTGGTTACGCCATCCGTGCCCGTGAAGACCGTCGCCGACGTCATCGCCTATGCCAAGGCGCAGCCCGCCGGCATCAACATGGCGTCGTCCGGCGTCGGCACCTTGCAGCATCTCTGCCTCGAGATGTTCCGCCGTCAGACCGGCATCAAGATCAATCACATTCCTTATCGCGGTGGCGGCGTTGCGCTGACCGATGTGATGGGAGGGCAGGTGAACTTCTTCTTCTCCAACGGCTCGTCGGTGGTCGGCCTGATCCAGGGCGGCAAGGTCAAGGCCATCGCGCACACCGGCATAGGGCGGCTCGAAAGCCTGCCGGATATTCCGCCGGTGTCGGACACGCTTCCCGGCTTCGAGGCGTATGAGTGGAACGGTGTGTTCGTTCCACACGGCACGTCGGCGGCGATCGTGCAGACGCTCAACGCCAATCTGAACAAGGCGCTGGTGTCGCCGGAAGTCGCGCAGCGTTTCAAGCAGCTCAACATCACCTCGCGCCAGAACACGCCGGAGGAATTCGCCCGGTTCGTGGACGAACAGATGAAGCGCTGGGGTGGCGTGGTGAAGGAAGCGCACATCAAGCTGGGCTGAATCGGCAGTGGCACTATTTGTTCTCGCCGCTCGAAACGAGCTCGCTTCACCTCTCGCGTTGGGAGAGGTCGGATCGCGAAGCGGTCCGGGTGAGGGGTTATGGCTTATCGAGGGTCACTTGCCCCCTCACCCCAACCCTCTCCCCCGAGG
>JBAUHH010000358.1:0-6223 GCA_049680165.1 Pseudolabrys sp. | reverse complement strand
CTTCCATGCATTCGACAGCTTTTTCGCCGTTGGCGGCTTCGATCACTGTGTAGTTCGCGTCGCGCAAAGCTTCGGCGAGATAGGCGCGCACCTCGTTGTCGTCCTCCACCAGCAGGATGCATTCGCCGGACGAATCGGCCGGGAGCGCCGCAGGCAGCGGCTCGTCTTCAGGCGAGCCGGCCGTAAACCGCGGCAAGTAAATTTTCACCGTGGTGCCTTCACCGGCCTCGCTGTAAATCTTGACGTGCCCGCCGGACTGCCGCACGAAACCGTACACTTGGCTCAAGCCCAGACCGGTGCCCTGGCCGGCGTCCTTGGTGGTGAAGAACGGCTCGAAAGCGTGGCTGCGCACGTCCTCGGTCATGCCGGTGCCTGTATCGCTGACCGCGATCTGCACATATTGGCCCGGCCGGGTGTCCGGGTGTTGCCGGCAATACTCCTCGTCGAGGTAGGAATTGCTGGCCTCGATGGTGAGCTTGCCGCCCCTCGGCATCGCATCGCGGGCATTGACCCCGAGGTTGAGGATCGCCGTTTCGAGCTCGGTCGCATCGGTTTCGACCGGCCACAGGCCGGCGGCGCCGACGACCTCGACCGACACCGATTCACCGAGACCGCCCCTCAGCAGATCGGGCAGGTTGAGCAATAGCTTGTTGAGATCAATCGCTTTCGGATTGAGCGGCTGCTGGCGCGAAAAAGCGAGCAGCCGCCGCGTCAGCGTGGCCGCGCGCTGGGCGCCCTGCATGGCGCGGCCGATGCTGACGTCGAGCCGGCCCTTGGCGGCGTCCGACATCGCCGCGGCCTGGCGCTGCGCGGAGGTGAGATTGCCGAGGATGACAGTAAGTAGATTATTGAAATCGTGCGCGACGCCGCCGGTGAGCTGGCCGATCGCGTCGAGCCGCTGCGCCTGCCGCAGCGCGCCTTCGGCCGCTTCGCGCCGCGCCATCTCGGCGTGCAGGCGCTTGGTGCGATGGAGCACGAACAAGAGCGTTATGAACAGGAAGATCGAGCTGGGGATGCCGAAGACGAAATACGGAAACATTTCGTCGAGCCATTGCGCGCGCATGGTCGAGGAAGCGATGCCCGCACTCACGTAAAGCGTCGTGTCGGGCAGGCGGCGGATGCCGAAGCGCCTGACGATTCCGTCGAGTGACCCTTTGCTCCAATAGAAGCCGCCTTCGGGATGCGCGGCGACCATTTTACGAAAGGCGGTGGCGGGGCCGAGCGGCGTCGGGCGGCCCGTGATCAACTCCGGGTAACGTACCAAGAACGAGCCGTCCTCACGCAGCAACGCGTATTGCAATCCCTCGCCGTAAACGAGCCGCGTATAAAACCTGTAGAAGTCGTTCGGTATGATCGATAATTCGAGCACGCCATCGAATTGCCCGTTGCGGGTGACACGGCGGCTCATCGTGAAGTAGGGCGGATTGCCGGAAACAGATTCCTGGATTTCGCCGTAATAGACTCCGTTGTTCTTCTCGACATGCGCACGGAAATAATCGGTATCCGCAAAGTTGCGCTTGTAGGGCGCCGGATAGGCGGACGAGATGGCGATCGGGAAACCGTCTTTGTCGAACAGCCAGATCGACTGGATTTCCGATACCGTGCGGATGCGTTTCTGAAAGAGATCGTGGAAGTATTTTTCGCGGTTTCCGAACGGCTCCGTCAGCAAGTCCTCGATGATGTCCTCGATGATCAATGCGCCGATCTGAAACGACTTGGTCGCATGCTCCTGCTCGACGTCGAGCGAGCGCACGATGCGCTCTTCGGAGAGCGCGAAAATTTTCCGGTAGTTCGACCAGCCGGCCCAGATAAAAAGCGCGGCCGGCAGTATGAGCGAGGCCGCCACGGCGACGCGAAGCAGCCGCAGGCCTGAGCCTTTTGCCGTGTTCTCCGCCATAATCGCTGGGGTGCAGTCATCCTCGTGGGAAAGCAGACGCTAACCTACACGATTGTCCGGGAATTGGATCAGCAACCGCGCCGCACCGGGTGGGTCATCCACCGCTTCGATCGACGTAGCCCGATGCGTAAAATGAAACGGCCGGGAGGAACCCGGCCACGATAAATTCAAAACCAGCGGATGACGGAGCTTCAGGACTTGCGCCGCAGCCGCACCACCACATCGACGCGCGCGACTTCATAGCCTTCCGGCGCCGCCGGCGTCTTGTCCATGATCACCTCGGCGCCCGGGATATCGAGCAGCTCATCCTCGCCTTCGACGAAGAAGTGATGATGTGTGGATACGTTGGTGTCGAAATAAGCCTTCGAGCCGTCGACCGCGACCTGACGCAACAGGCCGACTTCGGTGAATTGATGCAGCGTGTTGTAGATCGTGGCGAGCGACACCGGCACCTTGGCGCGGGTCGCTTCTTCGTAGAGCATTTCGGCGGTGAGGTGGCGGTCGCCCTTGCCGAACAGGATCCAGCCGAGCGCCATGCGCTGCCGCGTCGGCCGCAAGCCGACCTGACGCAGCATGGCTTTGACATCGTGCCAGGGGCAGCCGGTGAGCTCGGCCCGTTCCGCGGCGGCCGCGCGAGCGGCGCCAGCCTTGGCCGGCATGATCACCATGGTTCGCGTTTCCGCCATGAGTAACGCCTAAAATAATAACGCAACAAAAGCCGAAACCGCGAGGCCCGGCCGATACCGTTTCATTTGCAACATATACGAACGGGACCGGCAGATGCAACTCCCTCGCAACTAACGATTTCGTCAATTTGTCGCGGTCTTGGCGAAGGGAACATCGGCACCGGCCCCCTGTCTTTGCCGCGTTGCCTCCGTATGTTAGGAAATCATCCATGGGATCAGCATCAAGCCTGCAAATGGGGACGGCCGCGCCAATGCAAGACCGGCGGAACAGCTTCGAGTATGAGGACCTGCTGGCTTGCGGCCGCGGCGAACTGTTCGCCGAAGGACCGCAGTTGCCGCTGCCGCCGATGCTGATGTTCGACCGCATCGCCGAAATCAAGGAAGAGGGCGGCGAGCACGGCAAGGGCCTGATCCGGGCCGAACTCGACGTGAAGCCGGACCTCTGGTTTTTCCTGTGCCACTTCAAGGGCGATCCGGTGATGCCGGGCTGCCTCGGTCTCGATGCGCTGTGGCAGTTGGTCGGCTTTTTCCTCGGCTGGCTCGGCGCGCCCGGCAAGGGCCGCGCGCTCGGTCTCGGTGAGCTGAAGTTTTCGGGCCAAGTGCTGCCGAACGTGAAGAAGGTCATTTACGGCATCGACGTGAAGCGCGTGATGCGTTCCAAGCTCGTGCTCGGCATTGCCGACGGCTGGCTGTCGGCGGACGGTACCGTGATTTACCGCGCCAACGACCTTAAGGTCGGCCTGTTCAAGCAAGACCAGATGCTGCAACCGAGCGGGGCCTGACCCACGCGGGCGCCAAGCGGCGCTAAGCCACCGCCGGGGTCTTGCAGGATTGCATTGACCGGCCCATGTGTGGCCCAATCACGGAACAACAGGGGTAAAGGTTGGTGGGTATGAGGCGCGTCGTCGTCACCGGCATGGGCATCGTTTCGTCCATCGGAAATAACACCCAGGAAGTTCTGGCGAGCCTGCGCGAAGCCAAGTCAGGCATTTCGCGCGCAGAGGAATACGCCAAGCTCGGCTTCCGCTGCCAGGTGCAGGGTGCGCCGACGCTCAACCCCGCCGAATCCGTCGACCGCCGCGCCATGCGTTTCCTCGGCGGCGGCGCCGCCTGGAATCACGTCGCCATGGAGCAGGCGATCCGCGATTCCGGCGTCGAGGAAAAAGATATTTCCAACGAGCGCACCGGCATCATCATGGGCTCGGGCGGACCGTCCGCGCGCGCGATTGTCGATGCCGCCGACATCACGCGCGAAAAGGGCCCGAAGCGCGTTGGCCCGTTCGCGGTGCCGAAGGCGATGTCGTCGACAGCATCGGCGACGCTCGCGACCTGGTTCAAGATCAAGGGCGTGAACTATTCGATCTCCTCGGCCTGCGCGACGTCCAATCACTGCATCGGCAACGCCAGCGAGATCATCCAGTACGGCAAGCAGGACATGATCTTCGCCGGTGGTTGCGAGGAACTGGACTGGACATTGTCGGTATTGTTCGACGCAATGGGCGCGATGTCGTCGAAATACAACGCCACGCCGGAGAAGGCCTCGCGCGCCTACGACGTCGACCGCGACGGCTTTGTCATCGCCGGCGGCGCGGGTGTGCTGGTGCTGGAAGAGCTCGAGCACGCCAAGGCGCGCGGCGCGAAAATCTACGCGGAAGTCTGCGGCTACGGTGCGACCTCGGACGGCTTCGACATGGTGGCGCCGTCAGGCGAGGGCGCGGCGCGCTGCATGCGCATGGCGCTGGAAAACGTGAAAGCGCCCGTCGATTACATCAACCCGCATGCCACCTCGACGCCGATCGGCGACCTGAAGGAAATCGAGGCGATCCGCGAAGTCTTCGGCGCCAAATGCCCACCGATCTCGGCGACCAAGTCGCTCACCGGTCATTCGCTCGGCGCCGCCGGCGCGCAGGAGGCGATCTATTCGCTGCTGATGATGAACAACGGCTTCATCTGCGAGAGCGCCAACATTCAGAATCTCGATCCCGCCTTCGCCGACATGCCGATCGTGCGCGAGCGCAAGGACGACGTGAAGCTCGGCTGCGTGCTCTCGAATTCGTTCGGTTTCGGCGGCACCAACGCGTCCGTCGCGTTCAAGCGGCTGGATGCGTAATGGTTTCTTTTCGTCATTCCGGCCGAGCGAAGCGAGAGCCGGAATCCATAATCCCTGTCTCTCGATTGAAGCGAAGCGCCGGGATTACGGATTCCGGGTTCGCGCGCTTCGCTCGCGCCCCGGAATGACAGAACAGGAATTCCGATGGCGGGGCTGATGGACGGAAAACGTGGGCTGGTGATGGGGGTCGCAAACGACCACTCGATCGCCTGGGGCATCGCCAGAATGCTCAGCGACCACGGCGCCAAGCTCGCTTTCACCTATCAAGGCGATGCGCTGGCCAAGCGCGTCAAGCCGCTCGCGGAATCGGTCGGCTCTTCCTTCGTGATGCCGTGCGACGTGGAAGATATCGCGTCGGTCGATGCGGTGTTCGCCGAGATCAAGAAGCAATGGGGCACGATGGATTTCCTCGTGCACGCGGTTGCCTTCTCCGACAAGAACGAGCTCAAGGGCCGCTACGCGGATTCCACGCGCGAGAATTTCACCCGCACGATGATCATCTCCTGCTACGCCTTTACCGAAGCGGCGAAGCGCGCGGCGGCGCTGATGCCGAACGGCGGCGCGATGGTGACGCTCACCTATAACGGCGGCCTGCGCGCGATGCCGAACTACAACATCATGGGCGTGGCGAAGGCGGCGCTGGAAGCGTCGGTGCGTTATCTCGCAGTCGATTTCGGCCCGCAGAAGATCCGCGTTAACGCGATTTCAGCGGGGCCGATCCGCACGCTCGCCGGCGCCGGCATCACCGATGCGCGTTATATGTTCGCGTTCCAGCAGAAATATTCTCCGCTCGGCCGCGGCGTAACGCTGGAAGAGCTCGGCGGCGCCGGGCTTTACCTGTTGTCCGATCTGTCGGGCGGCGTCACCGGCGAAGTGCACTTTGTCGACAGCGGCTACAACGTCATCGCCATGCCGCAGCCCGACGCGCTCAAGGCGGCGGAAGGCAAGGTCGAGAACGGCGGGCAGTAGTTTCGCAAAAGCGGCAGCGATCTTTGTTCCCTCTCCCCTTGTGGGACAGGGTGGCGAGTGCGGAGCGATAGCGAGCACGAGCCGGGTGAGGGGGCCGGTGGCTAATACAGACGCCACCCCCTCACCCGCCCTCGCTTTGCTCGGGCACCCTCTCCCACAAGGGGAGAGGGGAAAGCGAAGCCGCAACGCCTTACGCGGCGGCCTTCATCGATCCTGCCAGGTCGAACCTGTCGGCGTTCATCACCTTGGTCCACGCTGCCACGAAGTCCCTCGCGAACTTCTCCTTCGCATCCGCGCAGGCATAGACTTCCGCGAAGGCTCGCAGTTGCGAGTGCGAACCGAAGATCAGGTCGACGCGGGTGGCGGTCCACTTGACCGCTTTGGTCTTGCGGTTGCGGCCTTCGTAGACGCTATCGGCGTTCGGCGGCTGCCATTCCGTGTCCATGTCGAGCAGGTTGACGAAGAAGTCGTTCGTCAAAGTGCCAGGCTTGCCGGTGAAGACGCCGTGCTTCGACCCGCCGGCATTGGCGCCGAGCACGCGCAATCCGCCGACGAGAACCG
>JBAUHH010000357.1:0-2422 GCA_049680165.1 Pseudolabrys sp. | reverse complement strand
CGACTTTGAATTTTTCGGTACTCGTGCAAGCACGAGTACCGATGCGATCCATGATGCAATTCAGATTGCCGAACCGCGTCATGGATTGCCGGGTCTCGCCGCTACGCGGCGGCCCGGCAATGACGGAAAAAGGGTTGATTTACCGATGATCCGCCCGGCCTTCACAGAGGTCATTCTTTTCCTCGCGCCGTTCGTGATTTACGCCGTCTATCTGTGGGCCACGCGCTCCAGCGCGCTCGACGTCCAGCACTGGCCTTTGTCGCGCCTGATCACGCTCGCGATCATTTCGGTCGTCCTGATCCTCGGCAGCTTCATCTACTTCGCGCATTTCGAAGGCGCGCCGCCTGGCTCGACCTACACGCCCGCGCACATGGAGAACGGCCAGTTCGTGCCGGGGACCATCAAGTGACGGCGCCAACGCGCAATCTGACCGGCGCCGCGTGGCTGACAACCGGCCCGCTGGCACGGCTGCTCGCCGCACTCGACCGCGACGGTGAGGAAGCGCGCGCGGTCGGCGGCGCGGTGCGCAACGCACTGATGGACCTGCCGGTCGGTGAAATCGACGTCGCCACTACCGCGTTGCCTGAAGAAGTCGTGCGGCGCGTCGAGGCGGCCGGCTTCAAGGCGGTGCCGACCGGCATCGAGCATGGCACCGTCACGGTGGTGATCGACAAGACGCCGTTCGAGGTGACTACTTTGCGTAAGGACATCGAGACCTACGGCCGTCACGCCAAGGTCGAATTCGGCCGCGACTGGAAAGCCGACGCCGAGCGGCGCGATTTCACCATGAACGCGCTTTCGGTTGCGCGCGACGGCGCGGTTTTCGATTGCGTCGGCGGGCTTGCCGATCTCGACGCGCGCCGCGTGCGCTTCATCGGCGACGCGGCAACGCGCATTGCTGAAGATTATCTGCGCATCCTGCGCTTCTTTCGTTTCCACGCCGCCTATGGCCAAGGCGAGCCGGACGCCACGGGCCTGCGCGCCTGCATCGCCGCGCGCAAGGGGCTCGAAGCGCTTTCGCGCGAACGCGTGCGCATGGAAATGCTCAAGCTGCTTGTTGCCGCGCATGCGGCGCCGGTGCTCACCGTGATGGCGGACTGCGGAATTTTGACGAGCGTGCTCGGCGGCGTGCCCAACGGCGTGCACTTCGCGCGCATGGCGAAAATCGAGGCCGCGCTGTCGCTTCCCGGCAATGCGATGCGGCGTCTCGCGGCGCTCGCGGTGCTGGTGCCGGAGGACGCCGAGCGGCTGTGGCAGAAGCTGCGGCTCGCCAATGTCGAGCACGAACGGCTCGCGGCGATGGCGGAAGGCTGGTGGCGCGCCTCGCCGTCGCACGGCGAGAAGGCCGCGCGCGTGCTGCTCTACCGCCTGCAGGCAGGGTATTTCACCGACCACATCCTGCTCGGCTGGGCGCGCTCCGGCGCCGCTGCGGAAGACGCCGCTTGGCGCAATCTGGCGACGCTGCCGGCGCGCTGGACGCCGCCGGTGTTTCCGCTCAAGGCGGCGGATTTCATCAAGCGCGGCATCGAGCAGGGTCCGAAACTCGGCAAGGCCTTGCGCGCGGCGGAGAGCGCGTGGATCGCGGCGGATTTCCCGGCCGATGCCGCCGCGCTCGCGCGCATTGCCGACGCGGCGGTTCACTGAGGATGGACCTCTCCGCCGCTTTCGCCGACGTCTCGCTCGCGCAATTGATTTTGGTCGCTGCCGTCGCATTGTTCGCGTCAATTGTCGGCGGTGTGTCGGGCTACGGCACCGGCGCGCTGATGCCGCTGGTGCTGGTGCCGCTGGTCGGCCCCGGGCCGGTGGTGCCGATCATCGGCATCTCCGCGCTGCTCAACAACAGCGGGCGCGTCGGCGCTTTCTTCAAATATGCCGACTGGCGGCGCGCGCGCATCGCGGTCATTGCCGCCGCGCCCACCTGCATCCTCGGCGCCTGGGGCTACACCAAGCTCACCGGCGCGGGCGCCGCGCTGGTGATCGGCAGCATGCTGATCGTGAGCGTGCCGACGCGGCGGTGGCTGAAATATCACGGCGTGAGGATCGGCGACGGCGGGTTCGCGCTCGGTTCCTTTGGCTACGGCGTGGTTGTCGGCGGCACCGCCGGATCAGGCGTGATTATGCTTTCGCTGCTGATGGCGGCGGGTCTCGAAGGCGCGGCCGTCGTGGCGACAGATGCCTCCATTTCGATCGCGGTCGGGATATTGAAGGTTTCGGTATTCGGCTTCGCCGGCGTCATTACCCCTCAGGTGCTCGCATTCGCGCTGTTGATCGGGCTGGTAGCCCTGCCGGGCGCGTTTCTCGCGCGGCTATTCGTCGAGCGCATGCCTGTGCATGTGCACACCGCGGTCCTCGACGTGGTGGTGCTGGTCGGCGGGGCGTTTCTGGTGCTCGGCGCGTTTCGTTAATTCACGGCCACTTAACG
>JBAUHH010000356.1:0-1662 GCA_049680165.1 Pseudolabrys sp. | reverse complement strand
GGCCGTGGCCGCGATTGTCGAGCGCGATGACACGGCGGCCGGCGCGCGTGAGCGTCGTCAGCCAGCTCGGGTGAATCCAGTTGACTTCCTTGTTGGAGGCAAAGCCGTGCACCAGCACGATCGGTGCGCCCTCGCCTTCGTCGAGATAGGCGATCTCGACATCGCCGTTACGGAAACTTGGCATGCGGGAATTTATCTATCAGCGCGCGACGATGGCCGCAAAGCGGGCGGCGCGGCGATCCTTGTTGCGACGGATGATGCGCAGCGCGACGCGCTCGGTCGTGCCCTTGAGCGACGAGACGAAGCCGAACACGGTCAAGAGCGCGCCCAGAATCCAGATTCCGAGATCGAAGGTCGCGAACGTGAGCGCGATCGCGCCGCGCCCGACAACCTTGAGGATCGCGCGGGTCTTGCCGCCGGCCTTTTCGGCGAGCGCCGCCACCCGCGACATTTCGCGCGGACCTTCGGCAACTTTCAGCGCATCGAGCGTGGCCTGCGTTCCCGCCTTCGATTGCACGCGGCCGACGTCGCGCACCAGATGCAGCAATCCGCCGGCGCGCTCGACCTTCACCGCTTCACGCGCGGCGCGGATCGCCAACGCTGGCTGCGTGATGGACGCACCCGCCAGCGCCGTTTTCAGCCGGCCCCAATCGACAACCTGCCGCAACGCGCGCCCGATATATTCAGCAAGGCCTGCGCCGAGCCGTCCGGCCTTGCGCGCGGCCTTCGCCGCCGAAATTCCGATCCGTGCCGGCGCGGCCACGCCGAGGCTCGCATAGGTGCCCGCGGTGATCGCCAGACCGACGCAGGCCAGTCCCAGCACAAGCTCATCGGCCTGCTCGCCGTTGACCAGGCGCGCGCCTTCACGCACCGCGTCGCGCACGTCGCCGAACACGAACAAATCGCCGACCGTGGTGCCGGCGAGACTCGCCGCATCGTTGGGTTCGCCGGTCGCCAAGCCGAGCGCGAAGCTTTCCGCCGCCGTCTTTGCCGAAGCCGCGTTCGCGACCGCCACTTTCACCTTGTCTTCCAGCGCCGCGTCGACCTTCACATTACGGTCATGCGCGAGCGCGACGAAGCTCTCCGCGAGATCGGCGTCCTTCGCCACGAGCGCCGCCTCGATCTCGTTCTGGGCGCGGACGGCGTCGAAGCTCTTGTCGAGCGCGCGGTCTGCGATCTGGACCGGGTCGTCCTCGATCGCGATCAGCGAGCGCGCCTCCATCCCGCGCGGCACCGTAAAAGCCGCCAGCAGCGCAAAAACGGCGGCTGCCAAAAGCGAGAGCAGAATCCGGTACCAGGTCATTATCTCAAGGCCTTTCGGGACGAGACGACATGCTAGGAGCCAAAGGTTTCGCCTCCGTAATCAACAATTGACGCATTTGGTCCCCGATTCGCGCCATGAATCACTAGGAATTGCATGTTCCGGCCGTTATGGTGCCGCCGCGTTCGGAACCCGATAGATAGCGAGCTTAAGAGGACCTGGCGACATGGCGGATCACATCGTTCCCCATTTCCACAACGATCCCGGCGTGCCGGTGATCGAGATCGGCGCCAGGGAATTCATGTGCGTCGGCGCCACGCCCCCGAATGACCATCCGCACGTGTTCCTCGACATGGGCGGCGAGAAAGAAATCGTCTGCCCCTATTGCTCGACGCTCTACC
>JBAUHH010000355.1:0-2124 GCA_049680165.1 Pseudolabrys sp. | reverse complement strand
GTGCACGAGCATGCCGAGCTCGCCTGGGTATTCAACTGCGTCGCGCGCATGGGCTGGCTCAACCGCATGACGCAGTTCAAGGAGAAGACCGGCAAGGACCGCGAGAACGCGTCGGTCGGGCTGTTCGCCTATCCGAACCTGATGGCGGCGGACATTCTCGTTTATCGCGCGACGCACGTGCCGGTCGGCGAGGACCAGAAGCAGCATGTGGAGCTGGCCCGCGACATCGCGCAGAAGTTCAATAACGACTTCGGCGATTCGATCCGCTCGCACGGACTGGGCGACGCGTTCTTTCCGCTGCCGGAGCCGCTGATCCAGGGTCCGGCGACGCGCGTGATGAGCTTGCGCGACGGATCGAAGAAAATGTCGAAGTCGGATGCCTCCGATCAGTCGCGCATCAATCTCACCGACGACGCCGACGCCATCGCGATGAAAATTCGCCGCGCCAAGACCGATCCGCATGCGCTGCCGAGTGAGGAAAAAGGATTGGAGCAGCGCCCGGAAGCGGAGAATCTGGTCGGCATCTACGCCGCGCTTGAAGGCGCGAGCCGCGCCGACGTGCTCAAGCAATTCGGCGGCGGGCAGTTCTCCACCTTCAAGACCGCGCTCGCCGATCTCGCGGTCGCCAAGCTCGGCCCGATCGGCGCGGAGATGAAACGGCTCACGCAGGACGCCGCGCATATCGACAAGGTGCTGGCCGAAGGTTCGGAACGCGCGCAGAAAATCGCCGCCGAAACCATGCAATCCGTCAAGGATATCGTCGGCTTCGTGCACCGCTGATACCGGCCTTGTCGCCACGGCAGCCGCCGTGCCACCATTTGTGGCTTGTGCGCCGGTAATCCGGCTCGCGGGGAGCGACGATGAGCATCAAGCGCCGCAGTTTCGAACGGGGACACAAGCGCAAATATCTCGTCGTCATCGACGACACCGAAGAATGCGACCGCGCCGTTTACTGGGCGGCCAAGCGCGCCGGCCGCACCAAGTCGGCGGTCGTCATGCTGCGGGTGATCGACACCTCCGACCAGAATCAACAGTGGCTCGGCGTCGCCGACATCATGCGTGCCGAGGCCTACGAGGCGGCCAAGACCTCGCTCAACAAGTTCGCCGCGCGCATCGAAAAGATCGCCGACGTGAAAACCGACCGCGTGATCCGCGAGGGCAACATCGCGGAGGAAATCGTCAAGCTGATCGAAGAGGATGCCGACATCGGCATCTTCGTGCTCGCCGCCGGCATGGCCAAGGAAGGCCCCGGCCCGTTGATCACCAACATCGCCAAGACCGCCGGGACATTTCCGATTCCCCTCGCGATCGTGCCCGGACACCTCAGCGACGAGGACATCGACGCCAGCTCCTAGGCCTTAACCAGGCGGCTTGACCCGGCGACCATCGCTAGCCACTTATCTGATATAGTTCGACGCATCCGCGGGCCTTGAACCCGTGTGTGCGCGTGATCCCGAAAAGCTTGTCCTCGACGTGATCGGGGATGGGTACCGGTTTTCGGACAAGATCACGCGCGAGATGAAAGAGAGAAAAAGATGTTCATCCAGACCGAAGCGACCCCCAATCCGGCGACGCTCAAGTTCCTGCCGGGCCGCCCCGTGCTCGAAACCGGCACGCTCGACATGGCGACCAGCGAAGCCGCTGCGCAGTCGCCGCTCGCCGAACGGCTGTTCGATATTCCGAATATCGGCGGCGTGTTTTTCGGCAGCGATTTCATCTCCGTCACCAAGACCGACGGTGATTGGCAGCAGATCAAGCCGGCCGTGCTCGGCGCCATCATGGAGCATTTCATGAGCGGCGCGCCGCTGCTGGCGGACGATGCCGCCGCGAGCACTGCGGCGGATGACGAGTTCTTCGACGCCGCCGATGCCGATACCGTCGCCACCATCAAGGACCTGATCGAGACGCGCGTGCGCCCTGCCGTCGCGGGCGACGGCGGCGACATCACCTTCAAGGGCTACAAGGAAGGCGTCGTCTATCTGCACATGAAGGGCGCCTGCTCGGGCTGCCCGTCCTCGACCGCCACGCTGCGGCATGGCATCCAGAACCTGCTGCGCCACTTCGTGCCCGACGTGGTCGAAGTCCGGCCGATGTAAGCGGCCCGTTCCCGCACACTTTCTTCCT
>JBAUHH010000354.1:0-7055 GCA_049680165.1 Pseudolabrys sp. | reverse complement strand
CCTGTGGAACAGTGGGATGTTCCTGCTGCCGGCGCGCGTTTTCCTGCACGAATTGGAGCTTTTCGCCCCAAAGGTGCTTGACGTCTGCCGCACGGCGCTCGCCAACGCTGAGCGTGACCTCGATTTTCTGCGGCTTCCCGAAACGCCTTTTGCGGACTGTCCTGCCATTTCGATTGATCGCGCAGTGATGGAAAAGACTAGCCGCGCGGCCGTGGTGCCGGCGCAATTCGACTGGAACGATATTGGTAGCTGGTCGGCGCTTTGGACGGTCGGCGACAAAGATGCGTGTGGCAATGTCGAAATTGGCGACGTGATATCGGAGAATACCAGCGGTTGCTATTTGCGAGGCGAGGGGCCGCTTGTTGCCGCCCTAGGCGTCGACAATCTGGTCATTACGGCGACCCCCGACGTCGTCCTGGTGGCGTCGCGTAAGCACGATCAGGATGTAGGCAAGCTCGTCGAACGGCTGAAGCACAATGGGCACCGGTCGGCGACCCAAACGCAATGTGTGTACCGTCCTTGGGGCTACTATCAGCTCGTTCACGCGGGCGAGCGCTTTCAAGTCAAGCGCATTACCGTTAACCCCGGCAGCAAGCTGTCGCTCCAGAAGCATTTCCACCGCGCCGAGCACTGGGTCGTCGTCAATGGAACAGCGTTAGTGACGCGCGATAATGAGCAAGTGCTCCTGCGTGAAAACGAATCGATCTTCATTCCGCTTGGGGCGATGCACCGCCTGGAGAATCCCGGGAAGCTGCCGCTCAACTTGATCGAGGTACAATCCGGCGGCTATCTCGGCGAGGACGATATCGTGCGCGTGGACGACATCTACAATCGATTACCTGCGGCCGAACGTCTCATCACTTGACCGGAACAGCGCGGTTCGCGTCGCGTCGTGGGGCGTTCGGCCTGCTTTTGAGGAGCAAGGCCGGACGCTCGACGGCGATGTAGGTCGCGCTTGCGAGGCCAGTCGTGATGACGACGACGAGCAGATAAGTCAGCGCAACGGATGCCCAATTGTCCGGACGCTGTTCGTGAAGCTGCCATTTGTAAAGGCCCCAAATTACCGGCAGGTGCCAGAGATAAAAGCTGTACGAGATGACGCCAAGCCATCGAAGCGGATACCACTCGAGGAACGAGCTCAATGCGCTCGGGCGAGCCGCGCTCGTTTCCGTCGTTACGATCAATATCAGCGCCGCAAAAAATACCGCATAGCCGAATTCATGCTCGATTCTTGTCAGGGCGAGGCCGAATAGCGCCGCGCCAAACAGACAGCGTCTGAATGTGGCCTTCGCCGGGCCGGTAATCGTGGCGCTATAGCGAAAGAAGACCAGCGCAAGCATTCCGGCGCCGAACAGATCCGCTTGACACAAGATGCTTCGCAGGAACACGGCCAGCCAGTTGCCGCCCCATTCCTGGAAAAACTGCGTCGCCGCATCGCCACTCACTTGCGCTTCGCCGGCGGTGCGGCAGATCAAGCCGAGCGCGATCATGCAGAAAGAGACAAAGAAACCTGAACCGGTCAATCCATATCGCCGGGCACATCGGACGGCGATGGTAGCCAAAATCGGAAGCAACAGATAAAAGCAGATTTCAGCCGTCAAGGACCATGACACGCCGAGGCCGGTCTTTATCGTCCATGGCGTCAGCGTGTGGACCAGCAACAGATTAGCCAGGATTCCACCCGCGCTGGTCATACGGCCGACCGTGCCGGCAATCGTTCCTACATCCGCGTCCGTCGCCGACACCGCCTTGGTGTAGGCAAGACCCAATCCCAACGCTGCGATCACGAAGATCACAAAATAGGCCGGATAGATGCGCAGGAAGCGGTTCAACAGGTACTGCGGAACACCGAACGGCCGGGCTTGCGCCGCCGCGTTCATGAAGGGGCCAAACAGCAAAAACCCCGACAGGACAAAGAATAGCGTGAGTCCTTGACCCGCGACGTTCAGGACATGGCTTAGAAGGGGCGGGACCATATTGCCGGGCACCAAATGAAGATTGAAATGCCCAAACATCACGGACAATGCCGCGGCGGCGCGCAGCCCTTCGATGCCGACGAGGCGCCGGTTCGACGTCGGCATTACCTCCAGCGGTACGTCGGCGGCCGCATTTGGAAGATGCGTCATCTTCACCCGTACTTTCGTTCATGACGTGACGACGTTAGCCGCCATGGCCAGAGAGGAATTCCCGCTTTATCGTCAGCCAGATGATTTTGATGTCGAGCAAGAGCGACCATCGCTCGATATATTCCAGGTCGTAGTCCACGCGCGAAATCGCCGCTTCGGGGTTGGCCGTGCTTCCGCGGCACCCGTTCACTTGCGCCAGTCCTGTGATACCGGGCCGGATGGTGTGGCGCTGGAAATAATACGGCACCAGGCGTTCGTAGAGGGTGCTTGCAGCCTGCATCCCCGGCACGTGCGGACGCGGGCCAACGAGCGACATGTCGCCGCGAATCACATTAATGAGCTGTGGCAACTCATCGAGGCTCGTACGCCGCAAGATCTTGCCGGTGAAGGTTACCCTTGGATCGTTCGCAACGGTTTGTCGAACGCCGTAGGCGTCCGACATATGCGTGTGCATCGTACGGAATTTATAAATGCGAAAGCGGTGATTGCGGTGGCCGTACCGGTATTGCGTGAAAAACACAGGGCCGGGCGAGTTGAGCTTGATCGCGAGCGCGATCGCGGCGAACAGAGGCGCGAAGAACAGCAATGCCAGACTTGCGCAGCTTGCGTCGAATATCCGTTTGATGCCCGAGCGTGATGGCTCGTTCAGGGCGGCGCGGTGTGACAGATAATAAGGCCGGCCATGCCGCCGCCGCGGACGCCTGTCATGCTGGATCGGCGGTGAAAAAAGCTCGTGCTTGCTTTGCCAGAGAGACGGAGAATCGTTTCGCTTCGTTGGAAGTGAGGCAGGGTATGCCATGGGTCGCTCCATTGCAAAAATTGCCAAGCTCGCGTGTCGCGACCCTCCTTGATTAACCTCCCTTGAATCTCACGCTTCGAATTTTTATTAAACGGCGTCTGCGCGCCGCGTGCTGCTTCGACAGGCTACCCAGCTTCTTGCAGAAAGTGTGGCGCGTCGTTGGCGAGTTCTTGATAATCGCAGCGATCGCCAGTTCACCGGCGGCTTTGGAGATCCCGGAGCGATCAAAAAACATTGCAGCCGCAAGAAAAATTCAACGACGAGGGCCGTGCCCGGTAACATGATTTAAATACAGCGTTCCCGCCAGGAGTACGAATGTTCTGTGTTTCTCCGCGAGGCGACGATCGAGGCGACGATATTGTGCGGCGATGCATTTCGGGTCTGAGCCCGGGCGCCTGCTTAAGACTCTGGCTGATGGCGGCGAACGTCTTCGCCTGGATTTTAGTCATCCTCGCGATACGAGCGTTCTTTCGATAAAAGTGCCAAGCGACGAAAGTGCCTAAAGTGCCTAATAGCGCAAAAGACGGCTGTTTCTGCCTGTTTCTGGTTCGTTTGCGTGCCTGGAACAAAGGGCGGGCTTGCCGGTTGTGTAGCGGGGAGGCGTGCGCACCGACCGTCGAAATCATTACGACCATCGAAATCATTGCGTTGCGAGTACTCCGTTTTGCTTTCACGTGCGTGAGGGGGAAAGATGCTACAGACCGCTGTTCGACTGGCATGCCTGGCAGCCTTGATGGCCGTTGCGGCGTGCAACCACATCGATCTAGCCGAACAACCTCCGGCCCGTTCATCGCTCGGCCCGTACGCATTACGTGCCAACGATCAAATCCGCATCCAGGTTTATAACGAACCGACTATCACCGGTGATTACATGGTCGACGGTGCCGGCTTCGTGTCGGTTCCGTTGGCCGGACAAGTCAAAGCGTCCGGCCTGACAACGACTCAACTCGAGCGCGCGCTCACCGCAAAACTGAACAATGGCATGCTCAAAGATGCGCGTGTGAATGTTCAGGTCGCCAATTACTCCCCATTTTACATCCGCGGTGAAGTCAAGAAGGCCGGCGAATTTCCATATCGGCCGGGCATGACTGTTAGCGACGCCGTCGCCCTGGCTGGCGGTTACACGTATCGTGCCGACGAGAGCAAAGTGTATGTGCGATCGGCCAGAGCGGCGGGCGAAATCATGCGTTTGCTGGAAACCGATATTCCGGTATCGCCGGGCGACAACATTCGTATCCCCGAAAGATTGTTCTGATCGCTGTGCGTGCTATGCGCGGCCTGCGTGTTGTCATGTTTCGGTGTGCCTCGGAACTCCGCGGTTTCGGAAATGCCACATATGCGCCGCAAGTCGCATGTCGACTTTTTGCTGCAGTGCGGAACCATGTTCGTCCATCGTCGTTAGCCGCTCGACTGGCGAAATATTTCCGGCGGCTCAGTGGCCGGAGAGGCTGGCGAACTGCAGAAGAACGTGAATGGCGAGGAAGTGTTCGGGGTCTTTGCAAGACGAGGTGGGTTATCCTTCGGCATGCGCGGTGTGACAGCAAGCAGATCGGTCGGATGTTCGCGGCGTTGTTGCTCGCCGGCTTGCTCGTCGATTCGGTTCCGCAATACGCCTACGGTCAGGTCATTCTACCGAACAGCCCCGCCGAGACGCCGCCGTGGAGTTCGTTGCAGGTTTTCGATCCGGTCTGGTTCGCGCGGTTTTGGTCTCGCGATGCAAATGAGGCGGTGGCGCCGGAGGACACACCGGTGAAGACACGCGTACAACCGGGATTCGAAAGCGTTGGCATCCGTGCTGGTTCATGGATGTTCAGTCCGGCAATCACGGCCGGTTCGTTTTATGACAGCAACGTTTTTGCATCCAGTGCCGACAAACATGGCGATCTCGCCGGAGTCGTCGAGCCGTCTTTAGGCATCTCATCGCTGTGGGACCGGCACGCACTGAATATCGGAGCATCGGTGCGATCGATCGACTATCGAAGCTTTTCCGGACTCAATCAAACCGACGCCAACCTTCAGATGCGGGGACGCATCGATGTTTGGCACGATGCAGCCATCCTGACGAGTTTTCGCCTGGCATCGCTGCATGAGGGCGTGGGCTCCTTGACCTCACCCGCGGGAGCCGCGGAGCCCACGCCGTACACCTTCGCATCAGCCGATGTTTCCTACTGGCAACAATTCAATCGCTTGGCGACGTCGTTTGGTGTGCGAGCCGACAGCTACGACTACGGCTCCACGCGTGCTCAGGACGGAACGATCATCAATCAGGACAGTCGCGACGGCCACGTCCACGTGGCCCACGGCCGCGTCGATTATGCGATTTCCCCCGATTTTGGCGTGTTTTCCTCGTTCGAAGCCAACCGGCGCGATCTTCGGGGCACTCCGACGCAGCCATTGAGCTCGGATGGCTACCGGTCGCTGACCGGCATCGATGTCCAACTGACCCACCTCATCATGTCGGAGATCGCCGCCGGCTACGCCAGTCAACGCTTCGACGATCCCGGCATCGGAACCATCGCGGGGCCTTCATATCGCGCCTCATTGCACTGGAGTCCAACACGAATGTTGGACCTCCACGTGCAAGCCGAACAGATCGTGACGGAGGCCGCCGACACCGTCGCGAGCGGCATACGGGCGAACGCGTTTCAGATCGGAGCCGACTATGAGTTGCGGCGCGACACCGTGCTGTCCGTCTCCGGAACCTACGAGCGCGACAAGTTTTTCGGCCAGTCTCGTGAAGACACTGTGTATGCGACAGAAGCTGCCTTGAAGCACTTGTTCAATCGATACATCTACATCTCCGCCCGGTACCGCTATCTCCGGCGCGACAGTAGTGCTCCGTCGTCGAGCTATGACAAGCATGAGGTTGCACTGAATGTTACAGCGCACTACTGAATATCTGCCGATTCCGCTTGGGCTCGAACAGACCGCCGGCATTAACGTCGGTCGATCTGACAACGTTACGATTTCCGAAATAGTGCGCATTCTCAAGCGTCGCATGGCCGTGGTCCTCGTCAGCACGGCGGTTCTTGTTGTGCTCGCGTTGATCGTCGTTTTAGTGGTTCCGCCGCTTTATACCGGCACGGCGACGATCATGATCGACCCCCGCCGCCCGAACGTGGTCAATCTGGATAGCAATCAGCCGGCGGCGCAAAGTCCGACAACGGACGATAGCGCGATTGAAAGCCAGGTCTTGCTGACGCAGTCGGTGGCCGTGTTGCGGCGAGTCGTCGAGAGCCTGAAGCTGACGCAAGATCTGGATTTCTCGCCCAAGCCAAGCGTGCTGGATCCAATCTGGCATCTGTTCGCTTCGCATGCGCCCCAGAGCGATCCGCAGAATGCCGCGATCCTGGGCTCGGTAGCCATTCTGCAAAAGCGCCTGAAGGTCACGCGCGAGCGCAATAGCTTCCTCGTCGATATCGGCGTGAGTGCCCATGACCCCAAGAAGGCGGCGGAAATCGCCAATGCGATTGCGAACGGTTACTTTCTGGAGTTGATCCACTCCAAATCGGATGCAACTAAAACGGCGGCGACTTGGCTTAACCAGCAGCTAGACGACCTTAAGTCTCGCGTGCTCACTTCCGACAAGGCAGTGGAGGACTTCCGGGCATCTCACAAGCTCAGGGAAACGCAAGGGGCGACCGTCAACGATCAGCAGTTGACAGACCTTAATTCGAAGCTGATCGACGCCCGCGCGGTAGCTGCCGAAGCGCACGCGAAGTATGACCAAGTTGCGCAAATCGCGCGGAGCAAAGGTGACCCAGGTTCGGTGGCCGAGGCGCTTGCGTCCGACACGATCGCACGGCTGCGCTCGCAGTATGCCGATCTTGTGAAGAATGAAGCGGACCTGTCCAGCCGGTACGGCGCGCGACATCCGCTCGTGGCCGGCGCAAGGGCCCAAATCCGCGACACGCAAAAGCTGATCAACGACGAGGTGCATCGAATATTGCAGAGCCGGCAGCACAGCTTCGCGGTCGCCGCCGCGCGCGAAGCTTCCCTGCAGAAGAGCCTCGATGAACTACAGAACGTATCGGGCGAGTCCGGCCGCGCGGAAGTGCGTTTGCGGGAATTGCAGCGCGAAGCCGATGCGAACCGGACGCTTTATGAGTCGTTTTTGGGCCGTTACAAGG
>JBAUHH010000353.1:0-2652 GCA_049680165.1 Pseudolabrys sp. | reverse complement strand
CCCCGAAGGGCTTTCGACCGCGCTGTCGACCGCGCGCGCGGAGGCGAAAGCCGCGTTCGGCGACGACGCCGTCTATCTGGAAAAATATCTGGAGAAGCCGCGCCACATCGAAATCCAGGTGCTCGGCGACGGCAAAGGCCAGGCCATCCATCTCGGCGAGCGCGATTGCTCGTTGCAGCGGCGCCACCAGAAAGTCTGGGAGGAAGGCCCCTCGCCCGCGCTCAACACCAAGGCGCGCGACACCATCGGCGAAACCGTCGCCAAGGCGATGCGCGACATCAACTATCTCGGCGTCGGCACCGTCGAATTCCTCTACGAGGACGGCAAGTTCTATTTCATCGAGATGAACACGCGCATCCAGGTCGAGCATCCGGTGACCGAGATGATCACCGACATCGACCTGATTTTCGAGCAGATCCGCGCCGCCGCCGGCAACGATTTCACGCTCAAGCAGAGCGACGTCACCTTCCGCGGCCACGCCATCGAATGCCGGATCAATGCCGAGAACCCGGTGTCATTCCGCCCGTCGCCCGGAAAAATCCTGCACTACCACGCGCCCGGGGGCCTCGGCGTGCGCATCGATTCAGCGGTGTATCAGGGCTACAGCATCCCGCCTTATTACGACTCCCTCGTCGGAAAGCTGATCGTGCACGGCAAGACGCGCACCGAAGCGCTGATGCGGCTCAAGCGCGCGCTCGACGAAGTGGTGGTGGACGGCATCGAGACCACGCTGCCCCTGTTCCGGGCGCTGGTGCGCGAGGCCGATATCATCAATGGCGATTATCACATCCACTGGCTCGAGCAATTTCTCGCCAGCGGCGGATTGGAAAGCTAGCGAAGGTCAGTTCGCGGCGAGCCGGTCGAGCAAGGTGCACACTTCCGCGGCATTGTAGGGCTTGCGCAAGAAAACCGAGCGCGGCACCAGCGGCGCGAGCGCGGACGGCGAGTAGCGGCCGGACGCATAGACGATCGGCAAATCAGGGCGCATCCCGCGCGCACGCGCGGCGAGCTCCGAGCCATCCATGCCACCGGGCAGATCGATGTCGGTGAAAAGGATGTCCACCGGCGATCCCCCGTTCAGGTAATTGAGCGCCGCTTCGGCATTGGCTACCGCGTGCACGGAAAATCCATGCTCGCTGAGCTCCTCGCTCACGTATTCGCTGATCAATGCTTCGTCTTCGACGAGCAGTACACTAGCCGCTTTCATCGACCGTCTCCTTGCCGACGCTGGAGGCGCCGCCCACCGACACCACCCCTGCTGGGCTGACAACGCGGCGCGACGAGTTTGTTTTCAAACTTATCGAAATTGAGAACCATTATGGTGAATGTTCCGTTAAGTGCGGCCTCGCAACCGAGGTGCGCTTGCTTTAAATTGCGTGTGGTCGAGGTTCCAATTCACAATGGCCAACCGCGAAAGCGCCTTTGTCGAGATAACGCCTGAAGTGCTGCTGAAGGCCTATGCCTGCGGCATTTTTCCAATGGCGGAGAATGCCGACGATCCGGCGCTGTACTGGATCGAACCGGAACGGCGCGGGATCATTCCGCTCGAGACTTTCCATGTGCCGGGGCGGCTCGCCCGCACCGTTCGCACGACCCCTTTCACCGTGTTGGTCGACCGCGATTTCGACGCGGTGATCGACGGCTGCGCCGAGCCGGGCAACGGGCGCGCGCGAACCTGGATCAACGAGCGTATCCGCACGCTCTATTGCCGGCTGTACCGCCGCGGTCACTGTCACAGCGTCGAAGTGTATGACGGCGAAGAACTGGTCGGCGGGCTCTACGGCGTTTCACTCGGCGGCGTGTTTTTCGGCGAGAGCATGTTCCATCGCGCGCGCGATGCGTCCAAGATTGCGCTGGTGCATCTGATCGCGCGGCTTAGAGCCGGCGGCTACAAGCTGCTCGATACGCAATTCGTCACCGATCACTTGAAAACGTTCGGCGCGATTGAAGTATCGCGGCGGCAATATCACAAGCTTCTGGAAGCGGCGCTCGCGAGCAAGGGCGACTTCGCGGCGTTGCCGCTCGATCGTCCGGTCAGTGGCGCCGAGGCGATGGAGCGCGCCGGCGCGCGCTGAGATCTCAACGCAGTGCGGGCTGGAAACCGGGCTGCTGCGGCCGCGCCGGCGGACGCCGTTGCGGTTGGGCCGGTGCCGGCTGACGCGCTGCCGGCTTGGGCGGCGTCTGCGTCGCTGCCGGCGCCTCGGCGACCGCGGGGTTCTTGCCACCTTTGCAGTCGGTGAGCCACACATCGTAGATCGGATGCTCGACCGCATGCAGGCCGGGGCTCGCGGCGAACATCCAGCCGGTGAAGATGCGTTTGACCTCGCCCTGCAACGTCACTTCGTCCACTTCGACGAACGCATCGGTCTGCGCCGTTTCGGTCGGCGGGCGCGTGTAGCACACGCGCGGCGTCACCTGCAGCGCGCCGAATTGCACGGTCTCGTTGATCGCGACGTCGAATGAAATGATGCGGCCGGTGATCTTGTCGAGGCCGGAGAACACCGCGGTCGGATTTTCGATTTTCTGCGGCGGCGGCTCGACCACCACTTCGTCGCCGGGCTGCACAGAGGTATCGGCCGGCTGCTGCGCGCCGCGCGGCTGGCGCGTGCCTTGCGGCAAGCCGGGCAAAACCTGACCGGGCAGGACTTGACC
>JBAUHH010000352.1:0-1765 GCA_049680165.1 Pseudolabrys sp. | reverse complement strand
GATCCGCATCGCGCGGCGCGGCCTGAAAACCGCAACGCTGATCGCGCTGTCGCTGGCGGCGTTCGTCGGGATTTTCTTTCTGTCGCTGCCGTTTCCGGTCATCGTCGCAGCCGCGGCGTTGACCGGTTACGCGGTCGCGAAAACCGCGCCGGCACGTCTCGGTCTTGCAGGAAAACCCGAGGCAGCTCCACCGCTGGACGAAACCCGATGGCGGCAATTCGTTTTTGCCGCGGTGATCGGCCTTGCGATCTGGTGGGCGCCGGTGGCGCTCGCCACGCTCGTCCTTGGTCCGGATCATGTGCTGGTGAGCATCGGCACGTTTTTCTCGAAACTCGCGGTCGTCTCGTTCGGCGGCGCCTATGCGTTGCTCGCCTACATGGCGCAGCAGGCGGTCGAGACGCATCACTGGATGACCGCGCCGGAAATGGTCGACGGCCTCGGCCTTGCCGAAACCACGCCAGGGCCGCTCATCCTCGTCACGCAGTTTGTCGGCTTCCTCGCCGCCTTCCGCAACGCCGCGCCGTTTTCGGCAATCACAGCGGGCGTGCTGGGCGCGGCAATGACGACCTGGGTGACGTTCGTGCCGTCGATGCTGTGGATTTTCGCGGGCGCGCCGTTCATCGAGCCGCTGCGCGCCAACCGCAAGCTTTCCGGCGCGCTGGCCGCCATCACGGCAGCGGTCGTCGGCGTCATCCTCAATTTGTCGGTCTGGTTCGCCCTGCACGTGCTGTTCGGCCAGGTGCAGGAAATGCACGCCGGGCCGTTGCGCTGGTACGCGTTCGATCCGCTGGCGCTCGACCTGCGCGCGACGGCGCTGGCGGCTATCGCAGCGGTGCTGGCGTTCGGCCTGCACCGCAGCCTGATCGAGGTGGTGGTGGCGATGGCCGCGCTCGGCATGGCGGCGCGGCTGCTGCTCGGCGCCTAGGTCTCGGCCTTGAGCGCGCTTTCGTGCCAGCGGCGCAGCGCGAGATGCGTCACATAAGCGAGCGCGAAATAGATCGCGACGCCGGCGACCGAGAGCAGCAGCAGCGCTGCGAACATGCGCGGAATGTTGAGCCGGTAGCCGGATTCGGCGATGCGGTAGGCGAGCCCCGATCCGGCGCCGGCAGAGCCCGCCGCGATTTCCGCCACCACCGCGCCAATGAGCGACAGCCCGCCGGCGATGCGCAGGCCGGCGAGCATTTCCGGCAGCGCCGACGGCAATTTCAGGCGCCACAGCACCTGCCCGCGCGAGGCGCCGTAAAGGCTGAACAGCGCCTGCAAATTGCGATCGACCGAGTTCAGCCCGAGCGTGGTGTTGGCTAGCACCGGGAAGAACGCGACGATCCAGGCGCAGGCGAGCACGGCGGCCGGCTGCGGCAGGTAGATCAGCAGCAGCGGCGCGATGGCGACGATCGGCGTCACCTGCAGCGTGACCGCGTAAGGGTAGAAGGAGTATTCGACCAGCCGCGACTGGTTGAACAGGACCGCGAGCCCGATGCCGCCGACCGCCGCCAGCGCAAAGCCCTCGAACGTGGTCTCCAGCGTGACCCACAGCGAATGCGCCAGCAGGCTCCAGTCGTTGACCAGCGTGGTGAATACCAGCAGCGGGCCCGGCAGCACGAAGGGCGGGATATTGTTGAGCCGCACGATCAGATCCCACGCGACGATGACCAGCGCGAGGACGACGATCGGCAATACGATGCGGAGCGCCCGGTCGCTCATGCCGCGCTCCTTCCCGCCATCGCCTGGCCGAGCGCTTCCGACACCTTGCGGCAGTAGGCCC
>JBAUHH010000351.1:0-2287 GCA_049680165.1 Pseudolabrys sp. | reverse complement strand
ATGTCGATTATCGCCGCGAGCTCCGCCTGCGGCAGGATGCGGCCGGTCGGATTGACCGGCGAGTTGAGAACGATGGCGCGCGTCGCCGGCGTTACCGCGGCTTCGACCGCGGCCGGATCGATGCGGTCGAGCATCGGCAGCGGAACCGGCGTGCCGCCGCACAGCCGCACGCAGGGCCCATAACTGACCCAGCCCGGCTGCGGAATAATGACTTCGTTGCCCGGCTCGACCACGCCCATCAAGGCCGTGAGCAGCGCGAACTTGCCGCCGGGGGTTACCAGAATGTCGCCGGCCGCGTATTGCGCGCCGCAGCGTTTCGCTTCGCGCGCGGCGATCGCCTGCCGCAGCTCCGGCAATCCCGCCGGCGTCGCGTAATGCGTTTCGCCGCGCGCGATGGCGCGCTCGGCCGCTTCGACGATGCGCGCATCGGTGTCGATGCCCGGATCGCCGCTGGAGAGCCCGATGATCTTGCGCCCCGCGGCGCGCGCCTGCCGGATGCGCTCGGTCATCTCGACCGTCGCGGAGGGCTTGAGCGTTGCAACACGCTCGGCCAGCTTCGGCGTGCCCTCGGCCATCGTCTAGTCCTTCAACGCCACGCCCAGCCGCCCTGCCAGATCCTGCACGAATTGCCACGCCACGCGTCCCGAGCGCGAACCGCGCGTCGTCGCCCATTCGAGCGCCTCGTGGCGGAGTTCGTCGCCATTTTTCGGAATCTTGTAGTGCGCGACGTAGCCCTCGACCATGGCGAGATATTCGTCCTGCGAGCAGCGGTGGAAGCCGAGCCACAATCCGAAGCGGTCTGAGAGCGAGACTTTTTCCTCCACTGTCTCGCCCGGATTGATCGCGGTCGAGCGCTCGTTCTCCATCATGTCGCGCGACATCAGGTGCCGCCGGTTCGATGTCGCGTAGAAGATCACGTTCGCCGGCCGGCCTTCGATGCCGCCTTCGAGCACCGCCTTGAGCGATTTGTACGAGGTGTCGTCATTGTCGAACGACAGGTCGTCGCAGAACACGATGAAGCGATGGTTCGAGGCGCGCGTGAGCGCCATCAGATCGGGCAGGCTCTCGATATCCTCGCGATGAATCTCGACGAGCTTGAGCGGCCCTTGCGCGCTCTTGCGCGCGAACGATGCGTTCACCGCGGCATGCGAGGCCTTGACCAGCGACGACTTTCCCATGCCGCGCGCGCCCCACAGCAGCGCATTGTTGGCGGGCAGTCCCTTCGCGAAGCGTTCGGTGTTCTCGACCAGCGTGTCGCGCACGCGATCGATGCCCTTGAGCAGCGACATCTCGACGCGGTTTACGCGCGCGACCGGCGCGAGCCGGCGTTCCTCCGGATGCCACACGAACGCATCGGCGGCGGAAAAATCGGGCAACGCCGCGCGGCCCGGCGCCAGCCGGTCGAGCGCGGCCGCGATTCGCTCCAGCGTGTCGGTTCCTGCCGCTGCGGGCATCGACTTGGCTTTCGGCTTGGGCTTTGATTTCGACTTCGATTTAGACTTGGCCATGCGGTGTTATTTGAGCGTGTTCGGGCGGTGTTTTAGTGTCGCGCTGCTCTTAGCGGGGCATCGCCACCCCCGCAAGCCGTAACCGGCCAAACGCGCAGCAAAAGGGCTGTTTTCTGGGCTTTCCGTAACATTGCAATTGGGGCGGCGACCGCTATAGTCCGCGCGAAATTCATGCGCGAGAGCCGGTTCGGGACCGCCGACCGACGCGTTCCCCCTTCATGCGAGGAAAGAGTCAATGTTGATCACGCCCGCGTTTGCGCAAAGCAACCCCCTGGCGTCCTTGTTCGGCGGCGGCGCCGGCGGCGAGGGCGGCATGCTGATGTCGCTGCTGCCCTTCGTGCTGATCTTCGTCATCATGTATTTTCTGATCCTGCGCCCGCAGCAGAAGCGCGTGAAGGCGCACCAGGAACTGGTCAAGAACGTGCGGCGCGGCGACACGGTCATCACCAATGGCGGGCTGATCGGCAAGGTGACCAAGGTGGTCGACGAAGAGCAGCTCGAGATCGAGATCGCGGACGGCGTGCGCATTCGCCAGGTGCGTTCGATGGTGACGGACGTCCGCGCCAAGGGTGAGCCGGTCAAGGACGAAGCCGCGGGCTAAAGCGGCTTTGGTTTTCGGTTAAGTCGGGACGTCATGCTTTATTTCACGCGTTGGAAAGCGCTGGCGATCATGCTCACGGCATTGATCGTATGCCTGTGCGCCGTGCCGAATTTCTTCCCGACCAAGGTCGTGGAGTCGTGGCCGAAGTGGGCGCAGCGCCACGTCGTGCTCGGCCTCG
>JBAUHH010000350.1:0-7579 GCA_049680165.1 Pseudolabrys sp. | reverse complement strand
GCTGCATACTGTGGTTGGCGACGAAACGACAACGCAACCCACATTCGACCAAGCGAGTGCTTGTCCGGACAGCGACGCCGCCTCGATCGGGCCGCGCCTGCAAAGCGCGGTCGCGCGCGTGCTGCCGGCGCTGGAGATGACGCTGACGCGGCTCGCCGGCGGCCCGATGCCGCCGCGGCAGATGGAGCAGATGGCGCGCGCGCTCGGCTCGCTGACGCGCACGCTGCGCGAGCTCAACGGCTTGCTCGCCCGCTACGACACGCAAGAAGAGAAGCCGCTGGACATCGACGAACTGCGCCGCGAGCTTGCGCGCAGGGTCGAAGGGCTGGTCGCGCGGCGAAACGAGGAGATGCCGCGCCGCTATGAGGCGGCCTGGCATGAATTCGCCGCCGAGGTGGAGGCCGGGACCGCGCCGGGCGATGGCCGCACGGTGCCGGCCGATCCGTGATAGTCATGGCCGGGCGTAAATGAAGACGCAGCAATTGCATTAGGTTATTGATGTCATCGCCGGGCTTGTCCCGGCGATCTCGTTTAGGATGGCAGTGCGTCCCTTATCGGGATGGCCGGAACAAGCCCGGCCATGACAGAGATGGAAAAATTCACCCGCAACGAGATCGAGACCGGCCGGCTGCTGTTTACCGGCGACTGGCAATTCGTTGCCGCGGCGGGCTCGCAAGAGTCGCTGCCGCGGATGCACGGCACCGAGATCGCGCTCGCCGGCCGCTCCAATGTCGGCAAGTCGAGCCTGATCAACGCGCTCACCGGCCGCAAAAGCCTCGCGCGCACCTCGAACACGCCCGGCCGCACCAAGGAGCTGATTTTCTTCACCGGCGGCGCCAATCTGACGCTGGTCGACATGCCGGGCTACGGCTACGCCGCCGTTTCCAAAAGCCGCGTCGCGGCCTGGACCGACCTGATCCACGCTTACCTGCGCGGCCGCAGCAATCTCGCCCGCGTCTATGTGCTGGTCGACGCGCGGCACGGGCTCAAAGACACCGACGACGGCGTGCTGGAAGCGCTTGGCCGCGCCGCCGTCAGCCACGAGATCGTGCTCACCAAATGCGACGCGGTGAAGCCGCGCGAGCTGGAAGAGCGCGTTGCGGCGACGCGCGCGGCGTTGGCCAAACGCCCGGCGGCGTTTCCCGACGTACTGGCCACGTCCTCCCACGACGGCGCCGGCATCCCGGAATTGCGCGCGGCCATCGCGCGGCTCCTGCGGGAACGCCGGGCATAGCGTGACGCCGCCGAAGGGTTCTCCGGCGGCGCCACTCCTTGTCGCTGCGCACGGGCGCGTCAGGACGCCCGCGTCATCGGTCTCGATGCAGATGTCGCGGGATGCATGAAGCTCGCTGCCGCGCCGCTCAACGAGCCGCCGGTCATGACAACCGTTGCGCCAATCACCAGGAACCCGACCAGCGTCAGGACGGCGTTGGCGCCGACGACCGCCAGGATACCCAGCACGATCGCCGCCAATCCCGCCAGCGCCTGGATTCCGGCCGAGCCGGACGCCATCTCGCTTGCGAGCATCTCGCTACCCGAAAACGCGCCTTCGAGGCCCATGGCAGAGCGCCGCAACACGTGCAGTTGCCAAACCGCATTGCTGCTGAGCACAAGAGCCGCTCCGAACGCGATGACAGCCACCGCGGTCAGCACCGCTCCGTGAATGCCGAGAAGGGCAAGCACGCCGAGCACGATTCCGCCCGCGCCGGCGAGAAACAACGTTGAAAGCGTTCCCCCGCTGAATTGTTCGGTACTCGGCGTCGCGATGCCGCCGGGAAAAAACACGCGGGAAAATTCGGATAGCATCGTGCCGCCCTGGATGAGCAGTGCGGCGCCAAACACAATCGTGGCGATCGCCACGATCATCGGCTCCTGAATGCCGGCCAAGGCGATAATGGCGAGCACGACGGTCGCAATGCCGCCAATCGCATCGGCAAAGCCGCCGTAGCTTGTCGCATCGACGGCCGTAGTGTCTCTCATTGTTACTGTGGACATTTTTTCCTCCAATCTCTTGGGCAAAGCCCAGCCGACCACGGGTCGTGTGGCACCTGCGTGAGCTTCTGGTTTGAATTCGGCTTGGGCGTCTGTCGCGTTCGACGCTTGGGCGCTCAAACGAACGAGAATTGCTCGTTCTCGCCTCCATCTCGATAACGGATGGAAAGACTCCGGGTTCCTTGCGAGAGCGAATACTGCCGCGAGTTGAAGTCTCCTGTGCACTGCATCAAGCGAAATTCGCCGGTCTCCGCAGCCGGCGGGCGGCGGCTTGCTGGCCAGGTTACGCGCCTGACCCCTTTCGCCGCGCCGCGCGGGCCGCTAAAAGCGTGCCGAACCTCAAAGGCGCCGAATGGCTATTTCCCCACTCGATCAGGCTCGCATTCTCTCCGAAGCGCTGCCGCACATGCAGCGCTACGACGAGGAAATCATCGTCATCAAATACGGCGGCCACGCCATGGGCGAGGACAGCCTCGCCCGCGCCTTCGCGCGCGACGTCGTCCTGCTCGAGCAGACCGCCATCAATCCCGTGGTCGTGCACGGCGGCGGCCCGCAGATCGAGGCCATGCTCAAGCGCGCCGGCGTGCAATCGAAATTCGCCGGCGGCCTGCGCATCACCGACGCCGAGACGCTCGAAATCGTCGAGATGGTGCTCGCCGGCTCGATCAACAAGCAAATCGTCGGCTACATCAACGCCGCCGGCGGCAAGGCGATCGGCCTGTGCGGCAAGGACGGCAACATGGTCACGGCGCGCAAGCTGACGCGCACCATGGTCGATCCGGATTCGAACATCGAAAAGGTCGTCGATCTCGGCTTCGTCGGCGAGCCGTCCAAAGTCGACACCACCGTTCTCACCACCGTGCTCGGGCGCGAGCTGATCCCGGTGCTGGCGCCGGTCGCGGCTTCCGCCGACGGCGGCACCTTCAACGTGAACGCCGACACCTTCGCGGGCGCCATCGCCGGCGCGCTCAAGGCCAAGCGCTTCCTGCTGCTCACCGACGTGCCCGGCGTGCTCGACAAGTCGAAGAAGCTCATCAAGGAGCTGTCGGCGAGCGACGTGCGCAAGCTGATCGCCGACGGCACGATTTCGGGCGGCATGATCCCCAAGGTCGAGACCTGCCTCTACGCGCTCGAGCAGGGCGTCGAGGGCGTCGCCATTCTCGACGGCAAGGTGCCGCATGCGGTGCTGCTCGAACTGTTCACCGACCACGGCGCCGGCACTTTGATCCATCGCTGAAAGCTAACAACCGGTCATCCCCGCGAAAGCGGGGATCCAGTCTTGTTGCCCTGGGTCCCCGCTTCCGCGGGGACGAACGGAGAGAGTGCGCGATTCCATCACGCTCTCTCGCGGACTAGCATGCGCCGCATGATTCGCCGTTGCACGCTGGCAATCGCAATCGCGGCGCTCGGCGGCTTTACCGCCACCTCCGCGCAAGCCGAGCTGACGCTGTGCAACCGCACCAGCTACCGCGTGGACGCCGCGCTCGGCCTGGAGAAAAGCGCGGTCATAGCGACACGCGGCTGGTTCCGCCTCGATCCGGGCCAATGCCGCAAGGTGCTCGACGAAGCGCTCGATGCCGACATGGTCTACGTGCACACGCGCACATCGGAGGTTTACGGCCCGGGCCCCTCGCCGCAGAGCGGCCACGCCAATCTTTGCGTGGACGATCGGGATTTTTCGATTCCCGACGCGCGCTCGTGCCGGAGCAGCCAGAAAGCCGTGCGCTTTACGGCAATCAAGCCGTCCGAAACCGAGAAAGGCCCGACCGCCAATCTTGCCGAGGAGGCCGACTACGACGACGAGCAGGCGCGCCGCGCCGGCATCCAGCGCCTGCTGGTGATTGCCGGCTATGACGCCAACCCGATCGACGGCGTGCCGGGCGCGAAAACCGAAGCGGCGATCGCGCGCTTCCTCAAAGACCGCAATCTGCCCGCGAACGCGCCGGCGCAGCCGGATTTCTTCGACACCCTGATGAAAGCCGCGGAAAATCCCGAGGGCATCGGATTTTCCTGGTGCAACGACACGAAGCAGATGGTGATGGCTTCGCTCGGCATCGTCGAAATGGGCGCCATCGTCACGCGCGGCTGGTATCGCGTCGAGCCTGGCAAATGCGTGCGGCCCGACGTGCGCGGCGAGCCGCATCGGCTTTACAGCTATGCCGAGGAGGTCGACGACGACGGGCGCGCGCTTCTGCGCAACGGCCAGCCAGTAAAATGGGGCGGCAATGTCGTGCTGTGCACGCGTGAAGGCAAATTCGCGCTCAGCAATCACAACGACTGCACAACGCGCGGCTTGATGTCCGCCGGTTTTGCCGTCATCGAGGTAGGAAGCCAGCCGGCGACCACGGTGCGTTTCAGGGATCAGTAATCGTGTCTGTCAAAATGCGTTCTACGCCGCGCACTTTCGGCAAGGTCGAAACCTGGATCTTCGATCTCGACAACACGCTTTATCCGCACCACCTCAATCTCTGGCAGCAGGTGGACGACCGCATCCGCGCCTTCATCGTCGATTTCCTGAAGGTGCCGCCGGACGAGGCGTTCCGCGTGCAGAAGGACTATTACAAGCGCTACGGCACCACCATGCGCGGGCTGATGACCGAGCATGGATTGAAGCCCGACGACTTCCTCGACTTCGTGCACAAGATCGATCATTCGCCGCTCGAACCAAACCCTGCGCTCGGCGCCGCGCTCGAACAATTGCCGGGACGCAAGCTCATCCTCACCAACGGCACGCGCAAGCACGCCGACGCGGTGATGAAGCGGCTCGCCGTGCGCGAGCATTTCGAGGACGTGTTCGACATCATCGCCGCCGAACTGGAGCCGAAACCGTCGAAGAAAACCTACGAGCGGTTTCTGAAACTCCACAACGTCGATCCGGCGAAAGCCGCCATGTTCGAGGACCTCGCGCGCAATCTCGAAGCGCCGCACGCGCTCGGCATGACCACCGTGCTCGTCGTGCCGGAAGGCCAGCGCGAAGTCTTCCGCGAGGACTGGGAATTGACCGGCCGCGACGCGCCGCATGTCGACCACGTCACCGACGATCTGACCGGGTTTCTGGAAACGGTCGTGCGCGCGAATTAACGCCCGTTTTATGCGGATAAATGCCCGCTTCGCGCGGCGGCTTGACATCCCCGCCCCCGCCCCCGACAACCCGCAGCCGAACGGGGCCGGGTTCAATGTCCAGGACGCTCTCCACCGACAAGCTAGCCAAGACGATCGACGACGCCTTCGAGGCGCGCGAAAAGATCGGCGCGAAGACGCGCGGCGCGGTGCGCAAGGCGGTCGATAGCGCGCTCGGCTTGCTCGACAGCGGAGCGGCGCGCGTCGCCGAGCGCGGCGCGGACGGCCGCTGGCAGGTCAATCAATGGCTGAAGAAGGCGGTGCTGCTGTCGTTCCGACTCAACGACATGAGCGTGATTGCCGGCGGGCCCGGCAAGGCCGTGTGGTGGGACAAGGTCGATTCCAAATTCAAGGGCTGGAACGCCGCGCGTTTCCGTAAAAGCGGTTTTCGCGCCGTACCGGGCAGCGTGGTGCGGCGCTCGGCCTATATCGCGCCGGGCGTGGTGCTGATGCCTTCCTTCGTCAATCTCGGCGCCCGCGTCGACAGCGGCACGATGGTCGACACCTGGGCGACCGTCGGAAGCTGCGCGCAGATCGGAAAGAATTGTCACTTGTCCGGCGGCGTCGGCATCGGCGGCGTGCTCGAGCCGTTGCAGGCCGGCCCCGTCATCATCGAGGACAATTGCTTTATCGGCGCGCGCTCGGAAGTGGTCGAAGGCGTCGTCGTGCGCGAGGGATCGGTGCTCGGCATGGGCGTCTATCTCGGCGTCTCGACCAAGATCGTCGACCGCGAAACCGGTAAAATCTTCCAGGGCGAAGTGCCGCCCTATTCCGTCGTCGTCTCCGGGACTTTGCCGGGCAGGAACGGCGGACCGAATCTCTACTGCGCCGTCATCGTCAAGCGTGTGGATGAAAAAACGCGCTCGAAGACATCGATCAACGAGCTGCTGCGAGACTAGTTGGGGGTCGTCATGACTGAGCTTCCTACAAGCACGAATCCGGCCAGCATTCCGAAGGCGCCACTGTCGCACGACACGCGCGCGATGATGCTGTTCGAGGCGAACAAGAAGACGGCGCTGGTGGCCTACATTCTGTGGTTCTTCCTCGGCCTGTTCGGCGGGCACAATTTCTATCTCAAGCGCACCGGCGTCGCGGTCGCGCAATTGATCCTTTCGATCACGATCATCGGCATGGTGATCGTGATCATCTGGGTGTTCGTCGACGCGTTTCTTATTCCGGGCTGGGTGCGCCGGCAGAACAACCTGCTCGCCGCCGAACTCGGAGCCTGACTGGAAATTATGACTGCCGATCCCGTCGCCCTTACGCGCGATCTCGTCCGCTGTCCGTCGGTGACGCCCGCCGAGGGCGGCGCGCTCGGCGTACTGGAGAAAACGCTGAAGGCGGCGGGCTTCACCGTGCAGCGCACGACGTTCAAGGAACCCGGCGCGGAGGATGTGGAAAACCTCTACGCCCGCATCGGCACCGACGCGCCGCATCTGATGTTCGCGGGGCACACCGACGTGGTGCCGCCGGGCGCGGAGACCGCGTGGAGGCATCCGCCGTTTTCCGGCGAGGTCGTCGACGGCACGCTCTACGGCCGCGGTGCCGTCGACATGAAAGGCGGCATCGCCTGCGCGGTTGCCGCCGTGCTCGATCATCTCGACGGAAAGAAACCGAAAGGCTCGATCTCGTTCCTGATCACCGGCGACGAGGAAGGCATCGCGGTCAACGGCACCATCAAGCTTTTGAAATGGGTGGCGGAGCGCGGCGAGAAATTCGACCATTGCATTTTGTCGGAGCCGAGCAACGTCGAGAAACTCGGCGACACCATCAAGATCGGCCGGCGCGGCTCGCTCAACGGCCATCTGATCGTCAGCGGGCGGCAGGGCCACGTCGCCTACCCGCAGCGCGCCGAGAATCCGATCCGCGGACTGGTGGCTTTGGTCGCCGCATTGCAGGCGCAACCGCTCGACAACGGCAGCGCGCACTTTCCGCCGTCGCATCTCGAATTCACCTCGGTCGACGTCGGCAACAAGACCGTCAACCTCATACCCGGCGAGGCGCGGGCGCGCTTCAACATCCGCTTCAACGATCTGCACACGCTCGACTCGCTGAAAAAGCTTATCGAGCAGCGCGCGGCGAAAGCCGCCGGCGGCAAGATCAAATTCGCGTTCCAGTGGGAGCCATCGAACGCCGGCGTGTTCGTCACCGAGCCGGGGCCGTTCACCGAGATGGTCGTGAGCGCGGTCGCGGAAGTGACCGGCCGCAAGCCGGAATTGTCGACCACCGGCGGCACGTCCGACGCGCGCTTCATCACCAATTATTGCCCGGTGGTGGAATTCGGTCTGGTCGGCCAGACCATGCATCAGGTGGATGAGCGTGTGCCGGTCGCCGAGCTCACGGCGCTGACGGGAATTTATCGCAGGATTCTGGATCACTATTTTGCGTAATCGCTCGCCACGAGCACGCTTCCCCTCTCCCCTTGTGGGAGAGGGTGGCGAGCGGTGAGCGACAGCGAAGCGCGAGC
>JBAUHH010000349.1:0-2513 GCA_049680165.1 Pseudolabrys sp. | reverse complement strand
GCCGCGTGGTGCGGCCCTTGTCGAACATCGCGATCAGCGTGGCGTCGCGGATGCCGAACAGCGTTTTTTCCAGCGTCACGGTGTCGCCGACGCGCAAAGCTCGCGCCTGCGCTTCGGTGACCGGCATGTCGAGGACGTGATGCGTCATTGCACTCTCACTCGAACGCGATGCCGCCGGGCGTGATGATCGCCGAGGCGCGGCGGGCGGAGTGGCACTGGATGTTCACCGCGACCGGATTCATCGTGATGTGCGTGGCGGCGACTTCGACATGCACGCGGAAGGAGGTCGCCCGCCCGCCCAACCCTTGCGGGCCGATGCCGAGCTCGTTCACTGCCTGGCTGAGTTGCGCCTCGATCTTGGCGCCTTCCTCATCGGAACAGGTCGTGCCGAGCGGCCGGGTGGCGGCGATCTTGGCGAGATGCATGCATAGGTCGGAGGTGCCGCCGACGCCGACGCCGACGATGGTCGGCGGACAGACGCGGCCGCCGCATTCGATCACCTTGTCGATGACGAAACGCTTGACCGCGGCGACGCCGTCGGCCGGCACCAGCATTTGCAGGAACGAACCGTTCTCCGAGCCGGAACCTTTCGGGATCATCTCGATCTCGACGGTTTCCTCGCGCTCGTCGAAATCGACATTGATCAGCGGCACGCCGACGCCGCAGGAGGTCTGCTCGTTCTTGCGCGTGACCGGATGCACGACCGACGAGCGCAGCGGATGCTCTTTGGTTGCACGCTCGCAGCCGCGGCGGATCGCTTCCTTCATCGCGGCGCCGTCGAATTCGACATGGCGGCCGATAATGATGTTGTAGATCGGGATGCCGGTGTCTTGGCAGAGCAGGTTTTTGGTGCGCTCGGCGACCTGGATGTTTTCCACCATGGTGCCGAGGATGGTACGCCCGGTGGCGTCAGTTTCCTCACGCATCAACCGCTCGAAGCCCTGCTTGATGTCGCGCGGCAACAATTTGAGCGCGCGGATATAGAGTGTCTTCGAGAGCTCTTCGACTTCCTTGATGTCGAGCTGCATGGCCAATTCCTAAAGCACGAGCGTAAGGCCCGATCCGATCAGCAGCACCGCAAGCGCTTGACGGAACCGTCTGTCGTCGAGCTTGCCGAAGAGCTGCCAGCCGATCCAGGTTCCGGCGAGGAGAGGCGGCAACACCGCGACCAGCATTATCAGCGCCGAGCGGTCGAATGTCACCAGCGCGATCAACGTCACGCATTGGATGACGATTACATAAGGCTGGTAGACGCCGCGCGCCACCGCCTTCGGCCAGCCGCGCAGCTGCGTCCAGATCGTCGGCAAAACGCCGGAATAGCCACCAAGCCCACCGAGAATGCCGCCGATGAAGCCGACAAAACCGTCGGCCGTGCGTCCGCCGGCGGTGATCACCGGTAGTTTCGGCGCCACCAGCGCATAGGTGCCGAATGCGACGAGGAAGATGCCGAGCACGATCTTCAGCGTGCCGGCGTTGGTGTAGGCCAGCAGATAGATGCCAATCGGGATGCCGGGCAGGCCACCGGCGATGACCGGCCATAGCTTGCCGAGTTGGATATTGCGGCGCTGCGGCCAGATCGTCGCCGTGTGCAGAAGCGTGCCGCAGCCAACGATGAGGATGGTCGAGTGCAGAGGATCGATGCGGTGCAGCCAGATGGACGATGATGCAAGGCCGAAGGCGAAGCCGCTCGCCCCAGCGGCGATGGCGCCGGTGAACGCGCCGAGCCAGAGGAAGGCGAGCGTCTCGTACGGAATTCCAAGGATCATACCGTCAGCCGATATTGAGAATTAAAATGAGGCCGACGACGCAGACCGCGGCGAGGCAGGCCGACAGCACGGCGAGCGTTTTTTCCCGGAAATCGAAGAATTCGATCGCAAGCACGCGCAGGCCGAGCGTCATGTGCGCGGCCAGCGCGACGACGATGCCGACTTCGGCGAATTCGACCAGCGGCTGACGCGTGACGGCAAGAAAGGAATCCATGGCTTTTGCGCCGTTGAGCGCGGTCGCCAGCGCGAGGAAATGCAGCGGCAGGAAAATCGCCAGCGCAATGCCGGCGAGGCGATGGATCATCGCCGCGACGAAGCCGCGCTGGGTGTGCGACGCTCTCATGCGGTGAATACGGCGATGACGGCGCGGAAGCCGAGGACGAGCAGAAGCGCCGAGAACAGGCCGAGCGCGAGATCGAGCGAGCGGCCGCGCCAGGCCGTCCATTCGCGCAGGACATTGCGCAGTCCGATGGGCGCATGGATCGCCACTGCAACGACGAACACGCCATAGAATACCGCGAACCAGACATTGCCGTGCGTACGGTTGAGGATGTCGGCGGCGGTCAATCCGCCGCGCACGGCGTAGAGAATCGTCGCGAGATGCACTGCGACGGCGAGCGCCAGCACGAAGGCGGTCGCGCGTTGCGCAAGGAAAAGGCGGGGATTCACGGCAGCATTCCAGATGAGCGGGAAAGTTGCCGCTTGCCGCAGCGAGACTCCCTCTCCCCTTGGGGGAGAGGGTTGGGG
>JBAUHH010000348.1:0-1744 GCA_049680165.1 Pseudolabrys sp. | reverse complement strand
GTCTGGGCGATCACCAAGGGCCGGAGCTATCCCTTCCTCAATGATTTCGACATCGACTTCACCTCGCCGCTGGCGACGGTCGTCCTGTCGAACAAAATCTATGACTCGCTGCCGATCAACCAGCTCGACGTGCTGCAATACCAAGGCAAGCCCAAGCACGACGATCAAGCCGCGCTCGCTGCCGTCTACACCATGATCGCGCGCGAAATCGGCATCACCGACGGCGTGGCGCTGCTCAAAAACGTCAAGATCAATAAATATTTCTGGCACGACGCGAGCGAGACGACGACCTGGACCGGGCCTGTCACCGCGCATGCCACGCTCGGCGCGCTCAAGCCGCTGCCCGGCGCGATCTCGGGTCAGAACGTCATCGCCCACATCAAGGTGCATCACTTGGTGATCGTCCGCGGCACCTACACCAAGAGCACTGGCGGCACCGCGACGCACTGGCTGCTGGCGACACTCGTCACCGCCAAACCGAATGGAATCATCACCACGCTGGTGGCCAACGATCCGTGGACCGGCTGGCAGGTCGAGATCGATCCGGCGACGAAGACGGTGATCTCGCCGTCGAACTTCCCGCTGAAGAATTTCAAGGTGAATGCGTATCAGCCGGTGACCCTCCATTGAACGGGCGGGAGAGAGACATGCATAAGGCAGGGCAGGGCAACATCCGCTTGCTGACCGTGGCGGCGCTCGTGATCGCGGCGCTATTAGCTGGGCAGACGGCCGCGCGTGCGGCAAGCGCCGCGCGTCCGGCTGCGGTGTCTTGCGTTCCGATCAAAACGCCCGCGCAGCTCCAGGCGATGAAGAACAGTCTCGCCGCCAGTTATTGCCTGGCGAACGATATCGACATGCGCGCGGTCGCCAATTTCACGCCTGTCGGCGGCACCACCGCTTTCACCGGGAACTTCTTCGGCAGCAATCACACCATCAGCAATCTCACGATAAAGAGCGCGGCTCCCTATATCGGCCTGTTCGGTGCCGTCGCCGACGCGACAATCCAGGATGTCGCTCTTGTCAACGTGAAGGTTGTCAGCACCAGCACGGGGTTTGTCATTGGAGGCGGCTTGGTTGGAGCTGCGAGCGGATCCACCGGCAGCACGATCTCCAACATTTCGGTGAGCGGTGCGGTGAATGTTCCGTGCACGCCGCACGATTGCTACGTCGGCGGTATCGCCGGCGCCATCGGGCAGCATGCGACCCTGACTGACTCCCGCAGCGAGGTGAATGTCACCACGTCCGGCGTCTGGGTTGGCGGCGCGGTCGGCGTAATGACTGACGCAACGGCACTGGTTACGCGATCTTCGGCGATCGGCAATGTCAGTTGCCCTGCCAGCAGTCCGCAATGTTCGGCAGGCGGCCTGGTTGGAAATATCGGCACGGCCAAGGTCACGCATTCCTATGCGACCGGCAATGTCACCTGCGGCCCTAATTGCGATGGTGGGGGACTGGTTGGCGATAGCGACGGCACGATATTGCAATCGTTCGCCACAGGGGCTGTGCACGCCGGCGAATGGGTCGGTGGATTGATCGGATGGAATAATGCCGGCACGGTACAGCGCTCTTTTGCCGCCGGTTCCGTAACCGGCAGTGGCGGAAGCGAGGTCGGCGGCCTCATCGGCTACAATATCGACGGCACGCTGTCAGAGCTTTATGCGGTCGGGTCGGTCAGCGGCGCAGTTCACGGCGGCCTGCTTGGCGCGTTTGCCGGTTCGCCTGCGGTGAGCAATTGCTACTGGGA
>JBAUHH010000347.1:0-8814 GCA_049680165.1 Pseudolabrys sp. | reverse complement strand
CACATCGAGGTGATCGTTCGCCAGATGCTGCAGAAGGTTGAGATTGACGAGACCGGCGAGACCGAGCTCCTGCAAGGCGAGCAGCTCGACAAGCTCGAGCTCGACGAGATCAATGCGGTCGCCAAGGCGGCCGGAAAGAAGCCGGCGAGCGGTCATCCCGTTCTGCTCGGCATCACCAAGGCTTCGCTACAGACGCGTTCGTTCATCTCGGCCGCGTCGTTCCAGGAGACCACGCGCGTGCTCACCGAAGCCGCGGTCAACGGCAAGGTGGATACGCTCGACGGCCTCAAGGAAAACGTCATTGTCGGCCGCCTGATCCCGGCGGGTACCGGCGCCATGATGAACGAGCTGCGCGAGGTTGCGACCAAGCGCGATGCGCTCATCCTTGAGGAACGCGAGAAGGATGCGGCGAAAGCCGCCGCCAAGGCGGAAGCGGCCGCCGCGCCGGCTCTGCCGGCGGCGGAGTAGCTTTCGCGTTAAATACTACGAATGGAAAGGGCCGCCTTGCACGGCGGCCCTTTCTCTTTCGACCGAAGTCGAAGTGCGGCGTTGACCATCGGCCAAAAGGCTCGTCCGAGCCTGATTTTCCGGGCTTTCTTTGCTTGACACCCCGGGCAGGCGCCGATACATACGCCACACTTTTCGGCAGGCGGTGAGCTTCGCCAGTCGGAACGGCCGCCCGGCTAAGCCTTTGAGAGTGTTGCTCTATTTCTCAATTGTGCGCCGGCGCATCGCCTCGACGAAGGAAGCTCAAACGCTGCCTCTGACAGCCAATGTCAGACTGCAAGTGACCGGCTAGGAGGCTTTACCGCCTCATGGTCGTCCGAACGGAAGAGCGCCCTGCCGCGGTATCGCGGTTGGCGCGATTTCGTTTTGCGCGCGGACAAAGCGCGCAATCGGTGCGGGGCGATAAGCCCGACATGGAATTGCGGGCGCGGTGCGCCCGCGCGGGGAGCGATGACGCTCCTCAAACGATAACGGGCGCGAGCCCGAACGAGGGTAGTGAAGGCGAATATGCCGACGATCAACCAGTTGATTGCCAAGCCGCGCTCGCCGCTCAAGGCGCGCAACAAGGTTCCGGCGCTGCAAGCCTCGCCGCAGAAGCGCGGCGTGTGCACCCGCGTCTACACGACCACGCCGAAGAAGCCGAACTCGGCGCTGCGCAAGGTCGCCAAGGTGCGGCTCACCAACGGCTTCGAAGTCATCGGCTACATCCCGGGCGAGGGCCACAATCTCCAGGAGCACTCGGTGGTGATGATCCGCGGCGGCCGCGTGAAGGACCTGCCGGGCGTTCGCTACCACATCCTGCGCGGCGTCCTCGACACCCAGGGCGTCAAGAACCGCAAACAGCGCCGTTCGAAATACGGCGCCAAGCGTCCGAAGTAAGGATCAGCGTTATGTCCCGTCGCCATTCCGCAGAAAAGCGCGAGATCATGCCGGACCCGAAGTTCGGCAACGTCGTCGTCACCAAATTCATGAATTCGATCATGTACCACGGCAAGAAATCGGCGGCGGAAGGGATCGTCTACGGCGCGCTCGACATCATCGAAGGCAAAACCAAGCAGAATCCGCTTTCGGTATTCCAGCAAGCGCTCGACAACGTGATGCCGACGATCGAAGTGCGCTCCCGCCGCGTCGGCGGCGCCACCTATCAGGTGCCGGTGGAAGTGCGCACCTCGCGCCGCCAGGCGCTCGGCATCCGCTGGATCATTTCGGCGGCGCGCGAGCGCAACGAAAAAACGATGACCGAACGACTCTCGAGCGAATTGCTCGATGCGTCCAATAACAGGGGAAATGCCGTCAAGAAGCGCGAGGACACCCACAAGATGGCGGAAGCCAACCGGGCGTTCTCCCATTACCGCTGGTGAAGCGGCAACAACATCCAAGGACATAAACCTCTAATGCCCCGCAGCCACCCGATCGAGGACTACCGCAACTTCGGCATCATGGCGCACATCGATGCCGGCAAGACGACGACGACTGAGCGGATCCTCTATTACACCGGCAAGAGCCATAAGATCGGCGAGGTGCATGACGGCGCCGCGACCATGGATTTCATGGAGCAGGAGCAGGAGCGCGGCATCACGATCACGTCGGCCGCGACGACCGCGATCTGGAACAACAAGCGCCTCAACATCATCGACACGCCCGGCCACGTCGACTTCACCATCGAGGTGGAGCGCTCGTTGCGCGTGCTTGACGGCGCCGTCGTCGTGCTCGATTCCAACCAGGGCGTCGAGCCGCAGACCGAGACGGTCTGGCGTCAGGGCGACAAGTACAAGGTCCCGCGTATCGTCTTCGCCAACAAGATGGACAAGGTCGGCGCGGATTTCTTCCAGTGCCTGAAGGATATCGTCGACCGCCTCGGCGCCAAGCCGGTGGCGATCCAGCTTCCGATCGGCGCGGAGCAGCAATTCAAGGGCGTCATCGATCTGGTTCGGATGAAAGGCATTGTATGGGACGACGAGTCCCTCGGCGCCAAATATCACGACATCGACATTCCGGCCGACATGCTCGATCAGGCCAAGGAACATCACGAGAAGCTGGTGGAAGCCGCGGTCGAACTCGATGACGACGCCACCACCGCCTACCTCGAAGGCAAGCATCCCGACGAAGCCACCCTCAAGAAGCTGATCCGCAAGGCCGTCATCACCGGCGCGTTCTTCCCGGTGCTCTGCGGCTCCGCCTTCAAGAACAAGGGCGTACAGCCGCTGCTCGACGCCGTGGTCGATTATCTGCCGAGCCCGCTCGACGTGCCCGCGATCAAGGGCGTCGATCCCAAGGGCAACGAAGTCGAGCGCAAGCCGAACGACAGTGAGCCGCTGTCGCTGCTCGCGTTCAAGATCATGGACGATCCATTCGTCGGCACCATCACCTTCTGCCGCATCTATTCCGGCACGCTCTCCAGCGGCACCGGCGTCATCAACTCGACCAAGGAACGCAAGGAGCGCATCGGCCGCATGCTGCTGATGCATGCGAACAACCGCGAAGACATCAAGGAAGCCTTTGCCGGCGACATCGTCGCGCTGGCGAGCTTGAAGGAGACGCGCACGGGCGACACGCTGTGCGATCCCAAGCACGAGGTCATCCTCGAGAAGATGGAATTCCCCGATCCGGTGATCGAGATCGCGATCGAGCCGAGGTCGAAGGCCGACCAGGAAAAGCTTGGCGTCGCACTGGCCAAGCTGGTTGCGGAGGACCCGTCATTCCGCGTTCATACCGATCCGGAATCGGGTCAGACCATCATCCGCGGCATGGGCGAGCTGCATCTCGACATCAAGGTCGACATCCTCAAGCGCACCTATAAGGTCGACGCCAATATCGGCGCCCCGCAGGTCGCCTATCGCGAGAAGATCACTCGCTCGGTGACCAAAGATTACCAACATAAGAAGCAGACCGGCGGCACCGGCCAGTTCGCGCAAATCAAGATCGTGTGCGAACCGCTGCCGCCCGGTGGTGGCTTCGTGTTCGAGAACGAAGTCGTCGGCGGCGCTGTGCCGAAGGAATTCATCCCTGGTGTCGAGAAGGGCCTCGAATCCGTGCTCGGCTCCGGCGTGGTCGCCGGCTTCCCGGTGGTCGATCTCAAGGTGACGCTGGTCGACGGGCGCTATCACGAAGTCGACTCCTCGGCGCTGGCGTTCGAAATCTGCGCGCGCGGCGCGTTGCGTGAAGCGTTGCGCGAGGGTCATTCGGTGCTGCTCGAGCCGATCATGAAGGTCGAGGTGGTGACGCCGGAAGACTACACCGGCTCCGTCATCGGCGATCTCAACTCGCGGCGCGGCCATATCCAGGGCCAGGACATGCGCGGCAACGCCAACGTCATCAACGCGATGGTGCCGCTCGCCAATATGTTCAGCTACGTCAACAACCTGCGTTCCATGTCACAGGGACGCGCCACTTTCACCATGCAGTTCGACCACTACGAACAGGTACCGCAGAACGTCGCGCTGGAGGTTCAGGCGAAATACGCCTGACCTTCGACGCGGAATCATTAACCGGCACGACGAAAGGCCCGACAGGGAGAGTTAGATGGCCAAAGAGAAATTCAACCGCAACAAGCCGCATTGCAATATCGGCACGATCGGTCACGTCGATCACGGCAAGACGACGCTGACCGCGGCGATTACCAAGGTCCTGGCCGAGAAGGGCGGCGCCACGTTTACCGCCTACGACCAGATCGACAAGGCGCCGGAAGAGAAGGCGCGCGGCATCACGATCTCGACCGCGCACGTCGAGTACCAGACCGAGAAGCGCCACTACGCGCACGTCGACTGCCCCGGCCACGCCGACTACGTGAAGAACATGATCACCGGCGCGGCGCAGATGGACGGTGCAATCCTGGTGGTTTCCGCCGCCGACGGCCCGATGCCGCAGACCCGCGAGCACATCCTGCTCGCCCGTCAGGTCGGCGTGCCGGCGCTCGTCGTCTACATGAACAAGGTCGACATGGTGGACGACCCGGAACTGCTTGAGCTCGTCGAGCTCGAGGTTCGCGAGCTCCTCTCCAAGTACAACTTCCCCGGCGACAAGATCCCCGTGATCAAGGGCTCGGCCCTGATGGCGCTCGAGGGCAAGGATGAGAAGCTCGGCAAGGAATCGATCATGGCGCTGATGAAGGCCGTGGACGAGTACATCCCGCAGCCGGAGCGCCCGAAAGATCAGCCGTTCCTGATGCCGGTGGAAGACGTGTTCTCGATCTCCGGCCGCGGCACGGTGTGCACGGGCCGCATCGAGCGCGGCATCATCAAGGTCGGCGAGGAAGTCGAGATCGTCGGCATCAAGCCGACCACCAAGACGGTCGTCACCGGCGTCGAAATGTTCCGCAAGCTGCTCGATCAGGGCGAGGCGGGCGACAACGTCGGCTGCCTGCTGCGCGGCACCAAGCGCGAGGAAGTCGAGCGCGGTCAGGTGCTGTGCAAGCCGGGCTCGGTCAAGCCGCACACCAAGTTCAAGGCCGAGGCCTACATCCTCACCAAGGAAGAGGGCGGCCGTCATACGCCGTTCTTCACGAACTATCGGCCGCAGTTCTACTTCCGTACCACCGACGTGACCGGCATCGTGCATCTGCCGCAAGGCACCGAGATGGTGATGCCGGGCGACAACGTGGCGATGGAAGTGCACCTGATCGTGCCGATCGCCATGGAAGAGAAGCTTCGCTTCGCTATTCGCGAGGGCGGCCGCACCGTCGGCGCCGGCGTGGTGGCGAGCATCATCGAGTAGGACCGTAGCTGATGTGGCCCGCGAAAGCGGGCCACGCAGTCGAAAGAGATATAAAAATGAACGGCCAGAATATCCGGATCCGGCTCAAGGCGTTCGATCACCGCATTCTTGATGCGTCGACGCGCGAGATCGTCATCTCCGCCAAGCGCACGGGCGCGCAGGTGCGTGGTCCGATCCCGCTGCCGACGCGCATCGAGAAGTTCACTGTAAATCGCTCGCCGCACATCGATAAGACGAGCCGCGAACAATTCGAGATGCGCACGCACAAGCGTCTCTTGGACATCGTCGATCCGACGCCGCAAACGGTGGACGCGCTGATGAAGCTCGACCTTGCCGCCGGCGTCGACGTCGAGATCAAGCTCTAGAGCCGGGTGGGGAATTAAGACATGCGTTCCGGAGTGATCGCGCAGAAGGTCGGAATGACCCGGATATTCACCGATGCCGGTGAGCATGTGCCGGTGACGGTGCTGCGCCTCGGCGCGTGTCAGGTCGTCGGCCATCGCACCAAGGACAAGAACGGCTACGTCGCGCTGCAGCTCGGTGCTGGCGCGCGTCGTACCAACAACATGATCAAGTCGGACCGCGGCTTCTTCGCGAAGGCCAAGATCGAGCCGAAGCGCAAGCTTGCCGAATTCCGCGTGACCGACGATGCGCTGATCCCGGTTGGCGCCGAGATCACCGCCGATCATTTCGTGATCGGGCAATTCGTGGACGTTTGCGGCACGTCGATCGGCAAGGGCTTTGCCGGCGGCATGAAGCGCTGGAATTTCGGCGGCCTGCGTGCATCGCACGGCGTGTCGATCTCGCACCGTTCGATCGGTTCGACCGGCGGCCGTCAGGATCCGGGCAAGACCTTCAAGAACAAGAAGATGCCGGGCCACATGGGTGTCGATCGGGTGACGACGCTCAATCTCAAGGTCGTGCAGACCGATGTCGAGCGCGGCCTCATCCTTGTCGAGGGCGCGGTGCCTGGCGCCAAGGGCGGCTGGATCACGGTGCGTGACGCCGTGAAGAAGAAGCTGCCGAAGGAAGCGCCGAAGCCCGGCAAGTTCAAGCTGGCGGAAAGCGCCGAAGCGAAATCAGACAGCAAGCCGGCCGCGGAGAATGCTCCCGAGGCTGCCGCCCCCGCCGAGAAGGAGGGCGCGTGAGATGGAATTGAAAATTACCACGCTTGAAGGCAAGGCTGCGGGTTCGGTCGATCTGCCGGATGCCATCTTCGGCCTCGAGCCGCGCGTCGATATCGTTCAGCGTTGCGTCAACTGGCAGCTCGCCAAGCGTCAGCGCGGCACCCACAAGACGAAGGGCCGCAGCGAGATCAATCGCACCGGCAAGAAGATGTACGCGCAAAAGGGTACAGGCCAGGCCCGTCATGGTCCCCAGAGCGTGTCGCAGTTCCGCGGCGGCGGCCGGGTGTTTGGCCCACTCGTACGCAGCCATGCGATCGGCCTGCCGAAAAAGGTTCGCGCGCTCGCGCTCAAGCATGCGCTCTCCGCCAAGGCGAAGGACGGCGGTCTCGTCGTTATCGACAAGGCGTCGGTCAAGGATGCCAAGACCAAGGCGCTGGCCAGGCAGTTCGGCAAGCTCGGTTTCGACAACGCGCTGATCATCGACGGCGCGGAAGTCGAGGCAAGCTTTCGCTCGGCGGCCCGCAACATTCCCAATATCGACGTGCTGCCGGTGCAGGGCATCAACGTCTACGACATCATGCGGCGCAAGACGCTCGTGCTGACCAAGGCTGCGGTCGACGCGCTGCAGGCGAGGTTCAAATGAGCACCAGCGATCCGCGCCACTACGACGTGATCCTCGCGCCGGTCATTACCGAAAAGGCGACGATGGCCTCCGAGCACAGCAAGGTCGTGTTCAGGGTCGCCAAGCACGCCACCAAGCCGCAGATCAAGGAAGCGGTGGAGAAGCTGTTCGACGTGAAGGTGAAGAGCGTCAACACGCTTGTCCGGCGCGGCAAGGTGAAACTGTTCCGCGGCATCTCTGGGCAGAAGTCGGACGTCAAGCGCGCGATCGTGACTCTTGAAGAGGGTCACACCATCGACGTGACCACGGGGTTGTAGGGAAACGCGACAATGGCATTGAAGTCTTACAATCCGACCACGCCCAGCCAGCGCCATCTGGTGATCGTCGATCGTTCGGCGCTCTATAAAGGCGCGCCGGTGAAGGCGTTGACCGAAGGCAAGCACTCGACGGGTGGCCGTAACAACAACGGCCGCATCACCTCGCGTTTTCGCGGCGGCGGCCACAAGCAGGCCTACCGGAAGATCGACTTCCGCCGCACCAAGTTCGACATGCCGGCAACCGTGGAGCGGATTGAATACGATCCCAACCGCACGGCGTTCATCGCGCTGGTGAAATACAGCGACGGCGAACTCGCCTATATCCTGGCGCCGCAGCGGCTCGGACCCGGCGACAGCGTGGTGGCGGCTGAATCGGCCGACGTGAAGCCGGGCAATGCGATGCCGGTCGCGAACGTGCCTGTCGGCACCATCGTGCACAACGTCGAGATCAAGATCGGCAAGGGCGGGCAGATCGCGCGTTCCGCCGGCAGCTACGCCCAGATCGTCGGCCGTGACGGTGAGTACGTCATCCTCCGGCTTAATTCCGGCGAGCAGCGCCTGGTGCATGGCCGCTGCATGGCCACGATCGGCGCGGTGTCGAATCCCGACAACATGAATACGACGATCGGCAAGGCCGGCCGTCAGCGCTGGAAGGGCCGCATGCCGCACAACCGCGGCATCACGATGAACCCGGTCGACCACCCGCACGGTGGCCGCACCAAAGGCGGCGGTCACTGGACCACGCCGTGGGGTTTCCCGACCAAGGGCAAGAAGACCCGCAAGAACAAGCGTACCGCTAAATTCATCATCGCCAGCCGCCACACGCGGAAGAAGCAGAAGTAGGAACAGGCAAATGACGCGTTCGGTATGGAAAGGCCCGTTCGTCGACGGCTATCTGCTGAGAAAGGCGGAAGCCTCGCGCTCGTCGGGCCGGCACGAGATGATCAAGATCTGGAGCCGCCGCTCGACCATTCTGCCGCAGTTCGTCGGTTTGAACTTCGGCGTCTATAACGGGCAGAAGCACATCCCGGTCATGGTCACCGAGGAAATGGTCGGCCACAAGTTCGGCGAATTCGCGCCGACGCGGACGTTTTACGGACACACATCGGATCGCAAGGCCAAGCGCAGCGGCCCGTCGCCGTCGGCTCCGGCCGCCGCGCCTGCTGCTCCGGCGGCGAGCTAAGGAAGAAGAGTTGGGACATGGGTAAACGCGCACGCGAGCGTAGCCTCTCGGATAACGAGGCCAAGGCGGTAACCCGCATGCTGCGGATCTCGCCGCAGAAGCTCAATCTTGTCGCGCAACTTATCCGCGGCAAGAAGGTCGCGAGCGCGCTTGCAGACCTGGAGTTTTCGCGCAAGCGAATCGCCAAGGATGTGCGCAAGTGTCTGGAATCGGCAATCGCCAATGCCGAGAACAATCATGACCTGGACGTCGACGAACTCGTCGTCGCCGAGGCGCATGTCGGCAAGGCTTTGGTGATCAAGCGGTTCTCGGCACGCGGTCGCGGCCGCAGCGCCGGTATTTTCA
>JBAUHH010000346.1:0-9053 GCA_049680165.1 Pseudolabrys sp. | reverse complement strand
CTCTCCCACAGGGGGAGAGGGAAAGCAGGGAAGAGCGCGATGAGCGCAAGCGCGCACCCCAAGATAGCGATGCGGCCGTTTCTGCCTGCCGACGTATCGCTATTGGCGGAGATCTTTCGCGCCAGCGTCACCGAATTGACCGGCGAGGATTACAGCGAGGCGCAGCAGGTAGCCTGGGCTGCTGCTGCCGATGACGAAAAGGAATTCGGCACCAAACTCGCCAGGCAGTTGACGCTGGTTGGAACACTCAATGGCTCGCCTATCGGGTTCATCGCGCTCGAAGGCGCCGACAAGATCGACATGCTCTATGTTCATCCGGCGGCCGCGGGGCAGGGTGTCGGCGCCATGCTGGCCGATGCGGTCGAAAAGCTCGCCGCTTCGCGCGGCGCGGCGAAGCTCGTGGCCGATGCCAGCGACAGCGCGCGCGGCTTCTTCGAGAAACGCGGCTATTCGGCACAACAGCGCAACACGGTGTCGTTGCGCGGTGAATGGCTCGCCAACACGACGATGCAGAAGCAACTCGCCAAGCGGGAGGGCGCATGAGCGAACCCGAAACACCGTTTCCCCGCCATTGGCTCTATTACATCGTGCTCAAATACGCCGTGCTGGCAGCCGCCGTTTTGCTTGCACTCTACGTCGCCTATCGCGTCTTGTGAGTTGATCATGGCCCGTGAACGCCTTTATCTCTTCGACACCACGCTGCGCGACGGCGCGCAGACGAATGGCGTCGACTTCACGCTCACCGACAAGATCAAGATCGCCGAGATGCTCGACGATCTCGGCATCGACTACGTCGAGGGTGGCTATCCCGGCGCCAATCCGACCGACACCGAGCTTTTCGCAACGGACCGCGACCTCAAGACCACGTTCACGGCCTTCGGCATGACGCGGCGGCCCGGCCGCTCGGCCTCGAACGATCCCGGCCTTGCGGCATTACTCGAGGCCAAGGCCGACGCCATTTGTTTTGTCGCGAAAGCCTGGGATTACCACGTGCGCGTCGCGCTGGAGACGACCGGCGAAGAGAACATCGCCTCGATCCGCGACAGCGTGCGCGCAGCCAAGGCAAAGGGCCGGGAAGTGCTGCTCGACTGCGAGCATTTTTTCGACGGCTACAAGGCCAATCCAGCGTATGCGCTTTTCTGCGCCAAGGCGGCCTATGACGAGGGCGCGCGCTGGGTCGTGCTGTGCGACACCAATGGCGGCACACTGCCGCATGAAGTCGAGAAGATCGTCGGCGAGGTCTGCAAGACGATTCCGGGCGACCACGTCGCGATCCATGCCCACAACGACACCGAGCAGGCGGTGGCGAACTCGCTCGCCGCGGTGCGCGCCGGCGCGCGCCAGATCCAGGGCACGCTCAACGGTTTGGGCGAGCGCTGCGGCAACGCCAATCTTGTGTCGATCATTCCGACGCTCAAGCTCAAACCTGAATTTTCCGAGCGCTTCGACATCGGCGTCTCCGAGGAGAACCTGAAAAAGCTTGTGCATGTGTCGCACGCGCTCGACGAGCGGCTCAACCGCGCGCCCGACCGCCACGCGCCTTATGTCGGCGAAAGCGCCTTCGCCACCAAGGCCGGCATTCATGCGTCCGCCATCATGAAAGAGCCGGCGACCTACGAGCACGTCGCGCCCGAGACGATCGGCAACAAGCGAAAATTGCTGGTGTCGGATCAGGCCGGCAAGTCGAACGTGCTCGCGGAGCTCGAGCGCATCGGCATCAAGGCCGACAAGGACGACCCGCGCATCGGCCGCCTGCTCGAGATCGTCAAGGAGCGCGAGGCGATCGGCTATGCCTACGAGGCGGCCGATGCATCGTTCGAACTGCTCGCGCGCCGCACGCTCGGCACCGTGCCGAATTATTTCGACGTGAGCCAGTTCGACATCAACGTCGAGCAGCGCACCAACGCGAAGGGAGAGCGCGTGACGGTGACGCTCGCGGTCGTCAAGGTGAAAGTCGGCGCCGAGAGCATGATCTCGGCGGCCGAAGGCAATGGCCCGGTCAACGCGCTCGACGTCGCGCTGCGCAAGGATCTCGGCAAGTACCAGAAATACATCGAGGACCTGAAGCTTGCCGACTATCGCGTGCGCATTCTCAACGGCGGCACCGAAGCCGTGACCCGCGTGCTGATCGAAAGCGAGGACGCCTCCGGCGATCGCTGGACCACGGTCGGCGTGTCGCCCAATATCATCGATGCGTCATTCCAGGCGTTGATGGATTCGATCATCTACAAGCTGGTGAAGTCCGGCGCCCCGGCGTGATAACATTGCCGTTATGATTGACCACGTCTCCGTCGCGGTCCGCGATCTGGCGGCCGCCATGCGTTTCTATGACGCGGTCCTGGCGGCACTCGGCTACCAGCGCCTCGACACGCGCACCGCGACCGCAGGCTACGGAAAAAAGTATTCCGATTTCTGGATCAATTTGAGAGCGGCAGGCGCCGCGATGTCGGATGGCGCCCATGTTTGTTTCCGCGCCGGCGGCACCGAGATTGTTGACGCATTTCACGCCGCAGCGTTGCGAAGCGGGGGGACCTCGGACGGCGAACCAGGATTGCGCCCGCTGCACGGCGAGGGCTATTACGCGGCGTTCATCCGCGATCCGGATGGCAATCGCATCGAAGCGGTCACGTTCGTCAGGAAGTGATTTCTACAGCACGTGCGGCTGAGGCTCTTTCATCGCCTTGTCGTGCTCGTCGACCGACGCCAACGCCTCATGCAGCTTCGGCAGAATGTCGACGACCTTGTCGGCGACCAGCAGCTTGAAATCGAGACCGTCGCGAACGAATTGCGTGTCCTTCATGTGATCGAGCAGATCGCAGAGCGGCTGCCAGAAGCCGGCGATGTTCGCGATCAGGATCGGCTTCTTGTGGCGGCCGAGCTGCGCCCACGTGAGCTGTTCGACCAATTCCTCCAGGGTGCCGATGCCGCCCGGCAGCGCCACGAACGCATCGGCGTGCTCGAACATCTTGCGCTTGCGCTCATGCATGTCGCGCGTGACGATCAGGTTGTCCACCGCGCGGTTCGCGTGCTCGCGCTTGACCAAGAATTCCGGGATAATTCCCGTGACCTTGCCGCCATTGCCGAGCACGGCCTGGGCGATTTCGCCCATCATTCCGACATTGCCGCCGCCATAGACGAGGCCGATGCCGTTCCTGGCCAGGATTTCGCCGAACGAGCGCGCCGCCTCAACAAAGGCCGGGTTGGTGCCCGGCCCGGATCCGCAATAAACGCAGATATTTCTGATTTTGCTCATGCCGATGCATGTGCCCGCGCGAAGCGGCAGCGTCAAGGCGGGAAGAACTAAAAAAGCCGCTGAATTCGAGGCCTTAGCCCGGGCCGGGCAGGTGATTGTCGGGGCAAAACCGCCTATATGAGTGCCCTCGACGGCGCATTTTAAGGCCGTCTTCGACGGACACTTGATGACGGCCGATCACCACCGACCACCGCAGCGCAATCCTCGCGTCTCCGCCGACCGCGGCGCATTGTTCACGACCATCATCCATCTTTGGCCCTATATCTGGCCGTCCGACCGCCGCGATCTGAAGCTGCGCGTCTTGGGCGCGATGGTGCTGCTGTTGGCTGCGAAGCTCGCGACCGTCGCGGTTCCGTTCACCTTCAAATGGGCGACCGACGCGCTGGCCGGCAAAGGGACGGCGCCATTGGCGGCGACCGATTGGCTGTTCTGGGCTGCGAGCGTGCCGGTGGCAATGACGGTTGCCTACGGCGGAATGCGCATCCTCATGGCTGCGCTGACGCAATTACGCGATGGCCTGTTCGCCAAGGTGGCGATGCACGCCGTGCGGCGGATCGCCTACCGCACGTTCGTGCACATGCACGAGCTGTCGCTGCGCTTTCACCTCGAGCGCAAGACCGGTGGGCTGACGCGCGTCCTCGAGCGCGGGCGCAACGCCATAGAGACCATCGTGCGCATGGTGATCCTGCAACTGGCGCCGACCATTGTCGAGGTCGCTCTCATCGTTGCCGTGCTGATGTGGCAATTCGACTGGCGTTACGTCGTCGTTATCCTCGTCACCGTCGCGCTCTACATGGTGTTTACCTATCACGCGACGGAGTGGCGCATCGGCATCCGCCGCAAGATGAACGACAGCGACACCGACGCCAACATCAAGGCGATCGACTCGCTGCTCAACTACGAGACGGTGAAATATTTCAGTGCCGAGCAGCGCGAGGCTTCGCGCTATGACCGTTCGATGGCGCGGTACGAGGACGCCAGCGTCAAGGCCTACACCTCGCTCGCGGTCCTCAATGCCGGACAGGCCGTTATCTTTACGCTCGGCCTTGGCGCGGCGATGGTGCTTTGCGCGTATCAGATCGAGTCTGGCACCAAGACTGTCGGCGATTTCGTTCTGATCAACGCCATGATGATCCAGCTCTACCAGCCGCTCAATTTCATGGGCATGGTCTATCGCGAGATCAAGCAGGCGATCACCGACATCGAGATCATGTTCTCGATTCTAGCGCGTCCGCTCGAAATCGTCGACAAGCCGGGCGCAAAGCCGCTGCATGTTACCAGCGGCACTATCCGTTTCGAAAACGTCGCGTTTGCCTATGAGCCGGAGCGACGGATCCTGAAAGGACTGAGTTTCGACGTGCCGGCGGGCAAAACCGTTGCTGTGGTTGGGCCGTCCGGCGCTGGCAAGTCGACGATCTCGCGGCTGATCTATCGCTTTTACGATCTTTCGGGTGGCCGCATCACGATTGACGGTCAGGACATCAGCGCGGTCACGCAAAAATCGTTGCGCGAAGCGATCGGCATGGTGCCGCAGGATACCGTGCTGTTCAACGATACCATCCGTTACAACATCCGCTACGGCCGCTGGGAAGCGAGCGATGCCGAGGTCGAAGAGGCGGCGCGGCTCGCGCAGATCGACGCTTTCATTCGCCTGTCGCCCAAGGGTTACGAGACCGAAGTCGGAGAGCGAGGCTTGAAACTTTCCGGCGGGGAAAAGCAGCGCGTGGCGATCGCGCGCACCATCCTGAAGGCGCCGCCGATCCTGCTGCTGGATGAAGCCACCTCGGCGCTCGACAGCCACACCGAGAAGGAAATCCAGGACGCCCTCGAGCGCGTGTCGGAGAATCGCACCACGCTGGTGATCGCCCACCGGCTCTCGACCATCGTCGGCGCCGACGACATCATCGTTCTCGACCAGGGTGAGATCGTCGAACGCGGCACGCATTATGCACTGCTTGTCCGCAATGGGCTTTATGCCAGCATGTGGAACCGCCAGCGCGAGGCGGAAGAGGCGCGCGAGAAGCTTGCCCGCGCCGGCGAGGACGAAGGCGCACCCAATCGCAATCCGCCGCCGGTCGAGGATGCGATTTCGGCTGCTGCATCCGCCCCGCTCGATGTGCCGGCCGACGCAGCGGAGTAGGACGTCATGTCGATCGCAAACTCCATCCGCGCGCAAATGGCGCCCATTACGCCCGAAGGTTATCCTTTCATCGGCGCCTTCGCGCTCATCAGCCTCATCCTTTTCTGGCTGTGGCCGCCGCTTGGATGGCTCGGCGTCATTTTGACCGTCTGGTGCACGTATTTCTTTCGCGATCCGCCGCGCGTGACGCCGGTCCGCGACGGCCTGGTGGTGTCGCCCGCCGACGGCCGCGTGAGCCAGATTACCAGCGCCGCGCCTCCGCAGGAACTCGGGCTTGGCTCGGCGCCGATGACGCGCGTCTCGATCTTCATGAGCGTGTTTGATTGTCATGTGAACCGCAGCCCGGTCGCAGGCCGCATCGAGCGCATCGTTTATCAGCCGGGCAAGTTCTTCAACGCCGACCTCGACAAGGCGAGCGCCGACAACGAGCGCAATTCGCTGGTCATTGCGACCTCGACCGGCCGCATCGCGGTGGTGCAGATCGCGGGATTGATCGCGCGGCGTATCGTCAGCTTCGCGCGCGAAGGCCAGAACATTGCCGCGGGTGAGCGCTTCGGCATGATTCGCTTCGGCTCGCGCCTCGACGTCTATCTGCCGGAGGGCACCAGCGCGCTGGTCGCGGTCGGGCAGACCGCGCTCGCCGGCGAAACCGTAATCGCCGATCTGCGCGCCGCAGATTCAAGCAGAGCCTTCCGGACTGGCTGAATCCGCGCGATTTTGCCGCGCACCAAGCATTAACGAATGGAACCGATTTGGCTTGCGCGCCGTGGCACGCCGCGTGGCAAGCGCGTATATTGAGGACATGGTTTTTCCGCCCTTCGATCCTGTCCGTTCGCCGGAAAAGCGCCGGCGCTTCAAGGCAATTCCGGTTCGCACGCTGGTGCCGAACCTGATCACGCTGCTCGCGCTCTGCGCGGGGCTGACAGCGATCCGCTTGTCGGTCGAAGACAAGCTCGATCTCGCGCTGGCGGCGATCGTGTTCGCGGCGTTGCTCGACGGCATCGACGGCCGCGTCGCGCGCATGCTCAAGGGCACCTCGAAATTCGGCGCCGAGCTCGACAGTCTCGCCGACTTCGTCAATTTCGGCGTCGCGCCCGGCCTCATCCTTTATTTCTGGGGCCTGCACGATCTCAAATCGGCGGGCTGGATCGCCGCGCTGGTGTTCGCGATCTGCGCTGGCCTTCGCCTCGCGCGCTTCAACGTCATGATCGACGACCCGAACAAGCCGGTCTGGGCCGCCGACTTCTTCACCGGCATTCCGGCACCCGCCGGCGCCATCACCGTATTGCTGCCGATCTATCTCGCCTTCCTCGGCGCGCCGCACGGGATCATCGTCGTGTGGTTCACATTCTTCTACACGCTCGCCATCGCGCTGTTGATGGTGTCGCGCCTGCCGGTGTTCTCCGGCAAGCGCGTCGGCAAGCGTGTGCCGCCGGAAATGGTGTTACCGGTATTCGTGGTGGTGGTTCTGTTTTTCGCGCTGCTGATCAGCTATCCGTGGGTGGTGCTGTCCATCGGCACGGCCGCTTATCTTGTTTTGCTGCCGCTCGGCTGGCTTTCCTATCGCGACCACCAACGCAAGGATGCGGCTGCCCTGGCCGTCGCGCAGACGCCTGTCACGGAAGCGCCGCCCGCGCCCGGGTTTACACAGCCGGCGAGTGAACCGGACGACGATCGTCCGGCCCGCCTCAATTAAATTCCAGAACCTCAGTGCGTGCCCAGCGGATAGCCGGGCATCAGCTCGTATGGATGCTTCCAGCCGGGCAGCGCCTTCATGCGATCGAGCCAGGCCGCGATCGCCGGATGGTCCTTGCCGATGTCGAAGCCGAATTCCTCAGCCGGGTAGTACAGGTATCCGGTCATTGAAACGTCAGCGATGGTCGGCCGGTCGCCGAGCAGGAATTTGTGTGACGAAAGCCGCTTGTTGACGATGGCGAGATTGCCGTCGATGCGGCCTTTCAGAAACGCCAGGACCGCCGGATCGCCGGGTATCTTCGCAATAACGCGCAGAAAACGGAACGGGCCAAGGAAGCCGTTGACCTTTTGGTTGTCGAAGATGATCCAGCGCAGCGCCTCGAGCTCCTCCTCCTCGCCTCGCGGCAGAAATTTTCCCGACTGCCGCGCCAGGTAAGTCAGGATCACGCCCGACTGCGTGAGTTTCCTTTTGCCGTCGACGACCAGCACCGGCACTTCGCCCATTTCGTTGACGTCGGTGCGGTATTCCGGTCCTCGCTGCACGCCCGCACCGAAGAAATCGATCCAGACCGGCTTCCATTTCGCGCCGATCAGATTGAGCATCAGCGCGGCGCGGTAGGCGTTGCCGGACTGGGCGAAGCAGTAGAGCTGGTATTCGGCCATGGGATCCCGTTCGATGCGGTTGAGTGAAATTATCGGCTGAGCGTGATCGGCGTTCCGTTTACCGCCTTGCCCTCGAACCTGCCGTTCGCAAATGCCAGTTCCGCGAGCGGCTCGCTGTTGTGATCCCTGATTACCAGCTTGTTCTGCTCGAACTCCCAATGCCGGCTGGTGAAGAAATTGCCAGGGCAGCCGCCTTCCGGCGCGATAGTGCCCTCCCGCGCCTCGGCTCCGGCGCGGAACGTCATGCCGCAGGCCGGCGCGTTGGGCGCCGCCAGCATCCAGCGCCCCGTCATATTCAATTGTGGGACTGGCGGTGTCGCCGGCGTAGAACTGCCGAGCGACAGATTGTCGCCCGCGCAGCCGGCGAGCGTTACGACGGCCAGAACAGCGCCTGCGGTGCGGAGAATCATCGGCGTTCCAGCGCGCGCATCACTTCATCGTCGGGATGACGAATTCGGCGCCTTCCTTCGTTCCGGTCGGCCAGCGCGACGTGATCGTTTTGGTCTTGGTATAGAAGCGGATCGAATCCGGCCCGTGTTGGTTGAGATCGCCGAAGCCGGAACGTTTCCACCCGCCGAAGGTGTGATAGGCGAGCGGAACCGGAATGGCGAAGTTCACGCCCACCATGCCGACCTGCACGCGATTGACGAAATCACGCGCGGTGTCGCCGTCGCGGGTGAAGATAGCAACTCCGTTGCCATATTCATGGTCCGACGGAAGCCGCACTGCTTCCTCGTAATCCTTGGCGCGCACGACCGAAAGAACGGGCCCGAAGATTTCTTCCTTGTAGATTTTCATGTCCGGCGTCACGTCGTCGAACAGGCAGCCGCCGATGAAGTTGCCGTTCTCATAGCCTTGCAACTTGAAGCCGCGGCCATCCACCAGAAGCTTGGCGCCTTCCTTGACGCCGGTGTCGATATAGCCGCGCACCTTGTTGAGCAGTTCCTTGGTCACCATCGGACCGTAATCGGCCTGCGGGTCGCTGGAGGGACCGATCTTGAGGCTCTCCACGCGCGGGATCAGCTTCTCAACCAGAATATCGGCGGTCTTCTTGCCGACTGGAACGGCGACGGATACCGCCATGCAGCGTTCACCGGCCGAGCCATAACCGGCCCCGATCAGCGCATCCACGGCCTGATCCATGTCGGCATCCGGCATCACGATCATGTGGTTCTTGGCGCCACCGAAGCACTGCACTCGCTTGCCGTGCGCGCAGCCGGTTGCGTAAATGTATTCCGCGATCGCCGATGAGCCGACGAAGCCAATCGCCTTTACGCGCGGATCGGTGAGCAGCGTATCGAC
>JBAUHH010000345.1:0-4584 GCA_049680165.1 Pseudolabrys sp. | reverse complement strand
CTCAACGATCAGGAGATTGAAAGGACCCGATTAGGTGACGCTCCGCCGCGGGAACGGCGGCGCGCAATCATCGCCACTTTGAAATTCTGGGAGGATAAATGTCTGCGGTAATAACGCGGGATATCGTCAAGAAATTTGGCGAGGTTCCAGCCGTGAACGGCATCAGCCTGACGGTGCCGAACGGTGAATTCATGGTGCTGCTCGGGCCCTCGGGCTGCGGCAAGACGACGTATCTGCGCATCATCTGCGGGCTCGAGAAGCAGACCAGCGGCGACCTTTTGATCGGCGGCAGCATCGTCAACGATATTCCGCCGCGCGCCCGCGGCGTGGCGATGATGTTTCAGAGCTACGGCCTCTATCCGCATTTCACGGTGCGCAACAACATCGCCTTTCCGCTGAAGACTCAGAGCGTTCCGCGCGCCGAAATCGACAAGAAGGTCGCGTGGGCGTCGCAGCTGCTCGGCATCGGGCACCTGCTCGACCGGCGGCCGCGCCAGCTCTCGGGCGGCGAGCGCCAGCGTGTCGCGCTCGCGCGCGCGCTGGTGCGGGAGCCGACCGTGCTGCTGCTCGACGAACCGCTGTCCAACCTCGACGCCAAATTGCGCGCCTCGGCTCGCCTGGAAATCAAGCAGTTTCAGCAACGGGTCGGCATCACCACGATCTACGTGACGCACGATCAGGTCGAGGCGATGGGCATGGGCGACCGCATCGCCGTCATCGACCATGGAGTGGTGCGGCAGGTTGGAACGCCGACGGAAATCTACGACGACCCCGCCGACCGCTTCGTGGCGACCTTCGTCGGCACGCCGCCGATGAACATCGTCGCGAAGAACGGCGGCTATCTCGGCTTCCGGCCGGAGAATTTCCTGCCCAAGGAAATGATCAACGACGGGGCCTTCACCGAATTCAAGTTCCGCGTCGACCGTTCGGAATATCTCGGCTCGGAGCGCATCGTTTACGGCGCGATGGAAGGCTTCGATCCCAACCAGGTGATTACCGCAAAACTTCCGCCGGCGCACGTTGCCGACGAATGGATCCGGCCCGGCGAGTGGCATTCCTTCGCCATCCGCAACAGCGCGCTGCGCAATTTCGACAAAGACGGCAAACGATCGAGCCGCCACTAGGATGGATCACACCGATGGTCGCAATCGCTGAATCTGTCCCCAAGCCGCACTCCCGTTTTCAGTTCATCCTGGACCGGCGCGATGTGCTCGGCGCGATTTTCGTCTCGCCGGCTATTCTCTATGTGCTGTTGCTGGTCGGCGTGCCGTTCCTGATGGCGGTGTACTACTCGGTCAGCGCCTACACGATCTACGATCCCTCGTGGAGCTTCGTCGGCCTGTCTAATTTCGAAGACATCCTCGAAAATCCGTCGTTCCGGGAGACGCTCTACAACACGTTCATCTTCACCTTTGGATCGCAGATTCTCGGCCTCATCCTCGGCAAGTTCGGCGCGCTGGTATTGTTGCGACCGTTTCCCGGCCGCAAGTTCGTCAGGGCACTGATCATATTGCCCTGGGCGGTGCCGGTCGCGCTGGCCACGGTCGCCTGGCAGTGGATGTTCGATTCGCTCTACAGCGTCATCAACTGGAGCTTCATCGCGCTCGGCCTCATCACCCGTGAGGAGGCACCGAATTGGCTCGGCAGCCCGCATCTGGCGATGCTGTCGGTGATCGTCGTCAATGCCTGGCGTTTCTTCCCGTTTGCCGTTGTCATTTTCCTCGCCGGCATCACCGCGGTCCCGCAGGACATCCTCGACGCGGCGACGGTCGACGGCGCCGGCTTCTGGCGCCGCAACTATCAGATTATCGTGCCGATGATCCTGCCGATCGTGGCCATCGGCCTGATCTTCGGTATCGTGTTTACGTTCACCGACCTCTCCATCGTCTTTCTGATGACCATGGGCGGTCCCATCGGCGCGACCTCGGTCCTCGGCTTCGCGGGTTTCCAGACCGGCATCACCTCCGGCGACGTGTCGCACGGCGCTGCCATCTCGTTGTTCATGCTGCCGGTGCTGCTCGTGGTGGTGATCTTCATGCTGCGCTTCATCCGGCGGCGGGATATCTGACATGCAGCGCATCACTGCCGTCAAAGCCCTGCAGGAGACCTCATTCTACGGTGCAGTCGCGTTTTTCGTCATCCTTGCCGCATTCCCGTTCTACTGGATGGTGATCACCTCGTTCAAAACCAACGCAGACCTTTACAACGTCACCAACATTCCGTTCTGGTTCAACGATCCGCCAACGCTCGAGCACTTCCGCTATCTGTTCGAGAACACCTTGTTCGTGACCTGGTTGTTGAATTCCCTGATCATCGGCCTCTGCGTTGTCGCCATTACGCTCGTCACCGCGCTGCCGGCCGCCTATAGCCTGGCGCGGATGACCGGCCGCAACGGCGAGGCGCTCGGCATCGGCATCTTCCTGACCTATCTGGTGCCGCCGACGCTGCTGTTCCTGCCGCTGTCGCGGGTGATCGCCGAGTTGGGTTTGCAGAATTCGATGTGGTCGCTGGTGCTGGTCTATCCGACCTTCACCATCCCATTCTGCACCTGGCTGCTGATGGGCTTCTTCAAGGCCATGCCGCCCGAGATCGAGGAGGCGGCGATCGTGGATGGCTGCAGCCTGTTCGGCGCGTTCATCAAGATGGCGATCCCGCTATCGGTGCCGGGCATTCTGACAGTCGTGATCTTCACCTTCACTCTGACCTTGCAGGAATTCGTCTACGCGCTGACCTTCATCTCCGCGTCGGACCAGAAACCGATCACGCTCGGCGTGGCGACCGACCTCATCCGCGGCGACGTCTTCTACTGGGGCGAGATCATGGCCGGCGCATTGATCGCCAGCATCCCGGTGGCGATTGCGTATAACCTCTTCCTCGACCGCTTCATCGCCGGCATCACCGGCGGCGCCGTCAAATAGGAGACCCTTGTCCCTGGACCTGCGCCACACGCGTGGGCGCGAGCGGACAACTCGAGTTTGGTGTATATCTCCCGGACATGAGAGACGATCTCGCCGTCCTGCGCGAGCTTGAAAAGAAAGTGCTCTGGCTCGCGAGCTGGACGATCCACAACGCCAATCATCTGCGCGAGAACGCCGACGGGCTGAAGGTCGGCGGGCATCAGGCTTCGTCGGCCTCGCTCGCCACCATCATGACCGCGCTCTATTTCGACGTGCTGCGGCCGGAGGACCGCGTCGCGGTCAAGCCGCACGCGAGCCCGATCTTCCATGGAATTCAGTACCTGCTCGGCGAGCAAACGCGCGAGCACCTGGAGAAATTCCGCGGCTACAAGGGCGCCCAGAGCTATCCGTCGCGCACCAAAGACAGTGACGACGTCGATTTCTCGACCGGCTCGGTCGGCCTCGGCGTCGCGCAGACGCTGTTTTCCTCGCTGGTTCAGGACTATGTGCGCGCGCACGGCTGGGCCCGCGACCGCCGCGAAGGCCGCATGATCGCGCTCGTTGGCGACGCCGAATTGGATGAAGGCAACATCTTCGAAGCGATCCTCGAAGGCTGGAAACAAGGGCTCAGGAACTGCTGGTGGATCATTGATTACAACCGCCAGAGCCTCGACGCGGTCGTGCGCGAAGGCCTGTGGCAGCGTTACGAACAATTGTTCAAGAATTTCGGCTGGGACGTCGTCATCCTCAAATACGGCTCACTGCAACAGGCTGCTTTCAAGGAGCCCGGCGGCGCGAAGCTGCGCGACTGGATCGATAACTGCCCGAACCAGCTTTACTCGGCGCTGGTTTTTGCCGGCGGCGCCGCGTGGCGCAAGCGGCTCAACGACGAGATCGGCGACCAGGGTGACGTCACGCGCCTGATCGAGAAGCGCTCGGACGACGAGCTGGCGCGGCTGATGAACAATCTCGGCGGCCACGATTTGCCGACCGTGCGCGAGGCCTTCCGCGCGGTCGATCACGACCGGCCGACTTGTTTCATCTGCTACACGGTCAAGGGTTTCGGCCTGCCGATGGCCGGCCACAAGGATAATCACGCCGGCATGATGACGCCCGCGCAGATGGAAGAATTCCGCAAGGCGATGAACGTGCGTCCCGGCCACGAATGGGACAAGTTTGAAGGCCTGTCGCTGCCGGAGTCCGAGTTGCAGACATTTCTCGACCGCGTGCCGTTCGCCGCGGCCGAGACGCGCCGCCTGAAAGCGCCGCCGATCGACGTGCCGGACGAAATGCCGGTGACATTCCAGGCCGTCACCTCCACGCAAACCGGCTTCGGCGCGCTGCTCAACGAGATCGGCCGTGCCGACAGCGAGTTCGCACGCCGCATCGTCACGACCTCGCCGGACGTCACCGTCTCCACCAATCTCGGGGCGTGGGTCAATCGCCGCGGGCTGTTTGCGCGCGAGGCGATGGCCGACACGTTCAAGAGCGAGCGCATCCCCTCCACGTTCAATTGGGAATTCTCCCCCAAGGGCCAGCACATCGAGCTCGGCATCGCCGAGATGAATCTTTTCATTCTGCTGTCGGCGCTCGGGCTTTCGCATTCGATCAACGGCGAACGGTTGCTGCCGATCGGCACACTGTACGATCCGTTCATCGCGCGCGGCCTCGATGCGCTCAATTACGC
>JBAUHH010000344.1:0-27304 GCA_049680165.1 Pseudolabrys sp. | reverse complement strand
AAGCCCAGACCAAGATCGTCATCGGCATACCGACGTCGCCACCTAACATCGTCCACATGCCGGCGATCGTCGCTGCCGATCTTGGGCTCTACAAGAAGGCTGGCTTGGACGTTGAAATCGTTTCGCTCGGCGACGGCACCAAGGTCTACCGCGCGTTGCTCGCCGGTAATATCGATTTCGGCCTCACGCCGGGCGCGCCAACGATCATCGGCACCTCGAACGGCGCGACCGTCAAGGCGCTTTCGGCCAATCTGCCGAAATTCGAAGCATCGATGGTGGTGCGCGACAACATCAAGACAATGGCGGACCTCAAGGGCAAGCGCATCGGCATCCAGGAGCCGGGCGGCTTTGCCGACATTCTGAGCCGTAGTGTATTGCGCGCGGCCAAGATCGATCCGAAGGAGGTCAATTTCGTCACCATCGCGAGTGAAGACGTGCCGGCGCTGGTCGCCGATCAGGTTGACACCGCGATCCTGCACGTCGAGCAGGAAATGTTCGCCAAGACCAAGGTGCCGAGCCTGCACGCCATCGCGCGCATGTGGGAGCTTCAGCCGAAGACGCTCTACACGTTCCTGTCGACGACCGAAAAAATCATCAAAGAGAAACCGGCCATCGTCCAGGCGGTGGTTGCGGCCAATATCGAAGCGACGCGCATCATGTACACGGACAAGGCCAAGATCATTCCGATCCTGGTCAAGCGCACCGGTTACCCGGAGAAGGTCCTGTCCGACAGCTTCGACTTCCTGGTCAAGCAATGCATCTGGGACGCCAACAGCGGCCTCAGCCCCGAGCGCGTCAACTTCACCGCGCAGTTGATGACCAAGGTCGGCAACATCAAGCCGGGCAAGACGCCGAAATATGAAGACGTTGTCGACACGAGCTTTGCCAAGAAGGCCATCGCGCAGCTCGGCGAATGGAAGGGACCGGTTTGTCCGACGGCAGCGTTCTAGACCTCCGCTCCACGTAACGGCGGGCGCTAAGGGCGCCCGCCGGCCAAATACCGGCGAAGGAAAGCCCCGCCATGACCGCGGTCAACGAGGTTCATACCCGCACTCTCGACGCCGGCGCCCCGGCGCCTTCCGTGGTCCGCAAGCCGTGGTGGGAGCACCGCGCGCTGTTTCGGTATGGTTTCGTCGCGCTTATCTTGATCGTGTGGGAAGTCGTCGCGCCTTTCATCAATCCGATCTTCTTCACCTCGCCTTCGCTGATCGCCGCCGCGTTTTACGAGACGACAATGTCAGGCGAGCTTCCTTATTTCCTGTGGCAAAGCCTTCAGGTGATGTTCTACGGCCTGACCGTCGCCATTGTGGTCGGCATTCCGCTCGGCGTTGCGATGGCGCGCATCCGCTGGCTCGACTGGGCGCTCGACCTGCCGATCAACGCGCTTTACGCGACGCCGCTGGTCGCGGTGGTGCCGCTGCTGGTGTTGTGGTTCGGCATTTTCCTGAAGGCCAAGATCATTGTGGTGTTTCTGTTCGCCGTATTTCCCGTCCTGATCAACACCTATCAGGGCGTGCGCGAATGCGACAAAGGCTTGCTGGAAGTCGCGCAGTCGTTCCGCTCGAGCGAATGGGGGATGTGGCAGGATGTGCTGTTGCCGTTTGCGCTGCCCTACATCATCGCCGGCATGCGGCTCGCCATCGGCCGCGGGCTCATCGGCATGATCATCGCCGAATTCTACACGACAATTTCCGGCCTTGGCTTCATGATCACGAAATACGCGAACATATTCGCCATGGATAAAACCTTCGTGCCGGTGATCGTGCTGATGGTGCTCGGTGTCTCGCTCACGTCCATGCTGAAGTGGGTCGGACGGCGCATCGCGCCCTGGAGCGCGGCCAACCGGTAGGGCGGGGCTCGCCACGCCAACAAGGCGCGGCTACTTGTCGAGCACGGATTCCTGATCGCGGTAGGCCCAGAGCGCGCTGCGCGGCAGCGACACCGTCGTGTCCGCTCCGACCTCGTGACGCGCGGCGGTGCCGAGTTCGAGCACTTCCAGCCGGTGACCGAACAAGTCGATGTCGTAGACAGTCTGCGTGCCGTGGTAGCGGCGGTCGGTCACGCGCGCGCGGACGGCGTCGCTGCCGTTTTGCGTGCCGATCGCGATATTTTCCGGCCGGAATGCGACGCGGACCTTGTCGCCCGCGGAAAGTCCGTGCAGCAGCGCCGCCTCGACGCGCTTGCCGCCGCCGATATCGACGATGCCGAACGTACCGTCGCGCTCGACCAATGTTCCGGCGAGCTCGTTGGTCGCGCCGGTGAAATTGGCGACGAACAGTTCGGCCGGGCGGTTGTAGATTTCGTCAGGCGAGCCCATTTGCAGCAGCTTGCCGTCGCGCATAACGCCGATGCGGTCGCCGAGCACGACCGCCTCGGATTGGTCGTGCGTGACGTAAAGCGCGGTCATGCCGGTTTGCTTGAGGATACGCCGCAGGTCGTCGCGCAACCGCAGGCGCAGCTTGGCATCGAGGTTCGACAGCGGTTCGTCGAGCAGCAGCAGTTGAGGGCGATAGACGATGCTGCGCGCGAGCGCCACGCGCTGCATCTGGCCGCCCGAGAGCGCCACCACGGGCCGGTCGGCATATTCCGACAAACCGACGAGGGCCAGCACCTCGTCTACCATGCGGGCCGCCTCGTTCCGGGAAATTTTCCGGTGCTTGAGCGGATAGATCACGTTCTGGCGCACGGTCATGTGCGGCCACACCGCGTAGGACTGGAACACCATGCCGATGTCGCGCATCCGCGGCGGCAGCATGATGCCGTGCGCCGGCGACGACACGACACGCCCGGCGATGCTGATCGCGCCGCTGGTCGGATGCTCGAGGCCGGCGACGCAGCGCAAGGTCGTGGTCTTGCCGCAGCCGGACGGGCCGAGCAGGACCACGATCTCGCCGGCCGCGACCGTAAAGCTCACGCCGTCGATCGCGGGCCGGCCGACCGAGAACTGCTTGCGCAGATCCGCTACGTCGAGTGTTGCCGCCATGGCGCTTGCGTCCTGCTGGGCGTCACTGGCGGTAATTGTAATCCTTGTTCCAGTCCTCGACCCACTGTTTGTGCAGCTTGACGTAGTCGTCCATCTTCGGCAGCCAGACTTTGACCACCTTTGGGTCGAAACCTTCCGGATAGAACGGCACCTCCTTAAGCGACGTGAGATTGCCGAGCTCCTTGATCATGTATGTCTGACCTTCTTTCGACAGACACCAGTTCAGGAAAAGCTTGGCGGCGTTCGGATGCTGTGCCGTCTTCGGGATGCCCGTCGCGTAAGGATTGACCGGCGCGCCTTCCGGCGCGAAGAAAATCTTGATCGGTGCGCCGTCTTTCTGCTTCGGATAGATCGCGTTGTAGAGCAGCGGGCCCATCACGGTTTCGCCGCGCACCATCGCGTCCGACATCGGCGCGCCGGATGGATAGAGCGTCGGGTGCGTCGCCGCCTGCTTTTTCCAGTAGTCGCCGCCAAGCATCTGCTTCTCGAACAGGATGCGAGTCCAGGTGGTGCCGCCGGAAGCCGCGATCACCTGCGACGTCATCTTGTCGTATTCAGGCTTGCACAAATCCATCCAGCTCTTCGGCGGATTTTTCACGAGCTCGGTGTTGTAAGCGATCGACCAGACCAGCGTGGCGCGCGGCCAGAGCTGCGGCGCGATCTTCGCATCGGGATTGTAGTCGGCCGCGTTCGGCGGCGCGTAGTCCTGGAACATATCCGCCAGCGGCGTCATGAGCGCGCGGTCGGAATGGTCGATCACGTCGGCGGCGAGCTTTCCGGCGGCCGCTTCCGTTTTGATGCGGGTGATGAGCTGGCCGCCCGGCGCGCGCACCATCTGCACCTTGATGTCAGGGAAGCGCTTGTTGAAGGTGTTGATCACCCGCTGTTCGACCTCGGCGAAGTTCGCCGTGTAATAGGTGAGGGTGCCTTCTTTCTTCGCCGCTGCGATCAGATCGGGCGAGCCGAATTCGTTGCTCTGCGCGGATGACCTTACGGCCGGCATCGCGAGCGCCACGCCGGTCGCGCCGGCGAGCTGCAGGAATTTTCTTCGTTGCATGTGATCCTCCCTTTGTTTTCGCTACATCATCCCGTACGGGCAACGCTGCCCTGTGCCGCCCCTCGCGACAGCCAGTTCGCGCCTCCGATCAGCACTCCAAGCAATACGATCTGCACTAAACTGAATGCAGCCGTCTTTCCGAGATTTCCGCCTTCGTAATAGTCGAGCAGCAGCACCGACATGACCATGGTGTTGCTGGTGTAGAGGAACAGCGATGAGCCGAGCTCGCGGATCGCCAGAACGAACAGCAACGTCATGGCGGCGATCACGCCCGGACTCGCCAGCGGCAGCACGATGGTGCGGATGGTGCTCAGCATGCCGCGGCCGCAAATCCACGCCGCCTCTTCCAGTTCGCGATGAATCTGGAGGAACGACGTGGACAGCGACTTGATCGTGTCCGGCATAAAGCGGGCGATGAAGGCGAGTGCGAGAATCCAGATCGTGCCGTAAAGCCCGCCGGGCATTCCGATCCAGGCCCATAAGTAGGCGACACCGATCACCAGGCCGGGAATGGCGACGGGCAAGGTCGATAAAATGTCAATTGACCGCCTTCCCGGCAGGTGCGTGCGGTGAATTGTGTAACCGATAGCGAATGCCAGCACGCCGCCCAGGACCGCGGTGATCACGCCGACCTCGAGCGCGTTGTAAATCGAATTCAGCGTAAGTGGATTCTCGAAAATGGTGTTGAAGTGGAAGAAGGAATACATCCGCATGTCGAACAGGCTCGACACATCGCGGATGAACATGAATTTGCGAAATGCCGCGACGATCAGCGCAAAGAGCGGCAACACGACCACGACAATCAGATAAACAACGCTGAGGCCGAAGGTAAGCCAGCGCCACGGCCCGAGATCGAGGTTGCGCGGACGATAGGCCTTGCCGGCGACGGTGGTGTAGCTGCGGCCGCTCAGTACCTTTTGTTGCAGGAAAACGAGTGCTGCGGTGACCACCATCAGAATGATCGCGACCGAGGCCGCGGTGTTGTAAAGCGGCGGCGACCAGTTGGTGAGCTTGAAGATGTAGGTTGTGAGCACGTTGAGATTGGCCGGCGCGCCGAGCACCGCAGGAATGCCGTAGATGCCGAGCATCACGATGAACGACAGCAGCATGCCGGAAATGATCGCTGGCATGATCAGCGGAAAGGTCACGGTGAACAACGTCGAGAACGCGCTGGCGCCTGAAACTTCGGCGGCCTCTTCGAGGCTAGGGTCCATGTTGCGCAGTGCCGACGACGTGAACATGTAGACGTAGGGCGCGTAGTAGATGCCGAACACGACGACAAGACCGGTCATCGAGTAAAAATCCACGCGTAAATCGATGTGCGCCCACTTGAACATCGTGTTGATGAGGCCAGTGCGCGGAGAGCCGAGGATCGACCAGGCAACGCCCGCAACCAGCGGCGGCGCAAACAACGGCAGCACACTCGCGGCGGCGATGAAACGTTTGCACGGCGTATTGGTGCGGACGACGATCCAGGAGAAGGCCAGTCCGATTGCGACCGCGATTGCGGTGCCGCCGGTGCACGCGATCAGCGTGTTGGCGAGCGCTTCACCGACATTCGGGTTGGTGAGGACCGTGATGAAGTTGCTGATCGAGAGGTGCGCGAGGCTAAAGCCTTCTACGACCGGATTGGTGTCGGTCAGCGCGCCAAGCAGCAGCGTGAGAACCGGATAGACGACCAAAAACGTCAGGATCGCGAGCAGCAGCACGACCCATGCCGCAGCCAAGGCACCGCGGCGACGATCCGCATGCCCTTTCTGCACGGCTTCGCCGATCTGCGTCGCCAGCGCGCTCAAACGTTTCCCCTGGATAGGCGACGTTTCTATTGTTGTTTAGGCAGTCATTTCATAGGAACGCCGGGCCGATTGCAATGCGGCCGTCAGGGGGCTTCCCGGCCGGCCGCGTGCTTACCGGCGATGCGGCCAAACACCGCACCGCGCAGTACCGACGTCGCGCCGGCATAGGTGCCGTAATAAAGGCCGATGGTTTCGCCGGCAGCGTATAGGCCTGGAATCACCGCGCCGTCCGTGTTGATCACGCGGCTGTTGGTGTCGACCTTCAGCCCGCCAAACGTGAAGCAATTACCGCAGATGATCGGGAAGGCGAAGAACGGCGGATTGTCGATCCGCCGCGACCAATTCGATTTTGCCGGAGCGTAGCTGACGTTGGTCGCGAGCCCGTCAGTCTCGAGCGGCTTGAACGTCCCGGTGGGGCAGGCGGCATTGTAGCTCTCGACAGTCTCGATAAGCTGGCGCGGGGCGATGCCGAGTTTGTCTGCCAGCTCCGGCAAGGCATTCGCCGTGATCGGCGGCTGATCGGAACGTACCGAGCGTTTCCAGTTAGGCACGTCATCGATGCGTGAATCGAGGATGCAATAGGCGATGCCGTCGGGCTGCTCGAAAATGATCCGGGTGATCGCTTCGTAGGTCGCATCGACGGTGGCGGGGGCTTCGTTGACGAAGCGCACGCCGAGCTTGTTGACCAGAACGCCGTAATTGAACACCAGCACGATCGGTTCGGTCGCGCCCGAACGCGGGTCGAGCGGCTCGGCGTGGAAACTGCCGAAGTCGCCACATGCGGTGGCGCCGATTGCCAGCGCCATCCGGATTCCCTCGCCCTTGTTGTAATAGCCGCCGCGCGCCACCGGCCGGATGTAACGCGCGCGAGGCCCGACATAATGGCAAAGCATTTCCGGATTTCCCTCGAACCCGCCGCTGGCAAGGATGACCGCAGGTGCGCGGAACGCTATCGCTTTATGCCCGGCGCCGACACACTTTACGCCGGCAACCGCGCCGTCCTCGTTCTGAATAAGTTCGCGGGCCGTTGTCTCGTAAAAAAACTGTGCGCCGTTCTTCTCGCACCAGCCCGCGAGCGCTTCGACCAGCGCCAGGCCGCCGCCGACCGGCGCCATACGCGGCTGGCAGGCGGTGATGAAATAAGTCGGCGGAAAATCGAATTTGATGCCGAAGGTTTTGAGCCAGGCAACCGCCGGACCGACCGAATCGGCGAAGGTGGCGATGACTTCCGGATCGGCGAAGCCGAGTGTCTTGACGATCGGCGACCAGTTCTCCCGGTCGCGCGCGGTCTCCGCGATCAGCTCCGGGTCGAGGTGATGCCCGGCATTGGTTGCGAAATGCGCCGCGAAGTCGTCGGAGGCTTCGCTTTCGCTCTTCATGCGCAGCAGCGCATCGGTCCAGCGGGTATTGCCGCCGCGCTCGTCTTTGGTCGAGCGTTCGAGGATCGCCACGCGGGCGCCCGATTGCAGCGCCGTTGCCGCTGCCGACAGCCCGGCAATGCCGCAGCCGACAACGACGACGTCGAAGCTCCGCGCGTCAGACATCTTCCGGGTTATCGACGTAACGCAAGCCGGCTTTTTCCAGCGCCTCGCGCATTTTGTACATGTCGAGGCCGAGCACGCCCTTGGCAAGCTGCTGGCGCTTGCCGTCCTCGTCGTCCTTGCGCTTCTGCGCTTTGGCCGCCGTTTCCACCGCGAGTTTCTTCGGGATGATGACGACGCCGTCGTCGTCGGCGACGACTACATCGCCTGGCTCAACATTCACGCCCGCGCAGACCACCGGCACGTTGACCGCGCCCGCCGTCGCCTTCACCGTGCCTTTCGCCGACACCGCGCGCGACCAGACCGGGAAACCCATCTTGTGCAGTTCCTTCACATCGCGGCAGCCGGCGTCGAGGATCAGGCCCTTCACGCCGCGTGCATGCATTGAGGTCGCCAGCAATTCGCCGAACATGCCATCGGTATTGTCGGTGGCGCAGCCGGCGACCACGACGTCGCCCTTCTGGCATTGCTCGACCACGACATGCAGCATCCAGTTGTCGCCGGGCTGCAGCAGCACGGTGACGGCGGGTCCCGCGATCTGTGCGCCGGCCCAGATCGGCCGCAGGTAAGGCTTCATCAGGCCGGAACGGCCGAGCGCCTCATGCGCGGTGGAAACACCACAGCCCTCCAGCGTTCCGATGGCGTTCGCGTCGGCGCGCTTGATGTTGCGGACAACGACCGGCTTCATTTCAATTCCTCCGTCTCCACCGTCGGGAACAGCCGCTGATAGGCCTCGCCGTAGGTCATCGGCACGCCGGTATTGCGGCTGCCCTGGATGCCGCGGTTGAGCGCGACGCGTTCATAGTAGCCCCACAGATGCTTCTGCGCGGCGAGAATCTGAAACGCCTTGTATTTCTGCTCCCACACGTCATCGATTTTGAGGATGAGGTTGGGTTTGTAGTTGCACATCTCCGGCTGATGCGGCTCAAACAGAAAGACGGGCGGGGCGGAATATTTGTATTTGGCGTCCGGCTTGTGGCCCATGGCCTGTGCCACCACGCGCGTTTCCTGCGCGAAATGCGCGGCGTTCGGGTGGTCGAAATTGTACGGGTCTTCCAGCGCGTGGGTGAGCACGAAGGCCGGATTGGTCTCGCGGTAAATGTCGACCATGCGGTTGAAATGCTTGTCGGTGAGCTTGAGCGGATAATCGCCCGAGTCGAAAAACTCGATCTCGGCTCCGAGCAATTTCGCCGCACGCTCGGCTTCGTCCTTCCGGCCCGCTTTCACCTTCTCGAGCGTCGCGCCGGCTTCCTTCCAGGCGAACTGGCTTTCGCCACGCTCACCGAAGGAAAAGCACACGATTTTCATGCGGTAGCCGCGCTTGGCATGCAGCGCGATAGCGCCGCCCGCGCGCCAGACGAAATCGCCCGGGTGGGCGGTAACGACAAGGCCGGTTTTGTCGGACATAAATGCAGAACTCCATTCTCAATTTGACGGCTTTCCAATAGCATTTGCCGGCGCAACCGGCCAGAAAGTCTTTAGCTCCATGAACGCAACGCCCGCCACCACGCTTCGCATTGCTATCGGTGACTATCCGCACACGCTGCCGCTCAAGCGCGGCGAGATTACCTCGCCGTGGCTCAAGCTCGATTTCGTCGAGGTGAAGCCGATGCACAAGGCGTTCAAGCCGATGGTGCGCGAGCATGCCTTTGACGCGAGCGAAATGGCGCTGGTTACCTTTCTGCAGGCTAAAGAGCACAACAAGGGCGTGAACCTGCTGCCGGCGGCGATGCTCGCGCGCTTCCAGCACGGGACGATGCTGTTCAATGCGGAGCGCGGCAAGCTGACGCCCACCGATTTGTCGGGCAAACGCATCGGCGTGCGCGCGTATAGCCAGACCACCGGCGGCTGGCTGCGCGGCATTTTGCAAAATGACTACGGCGCCGATCTTTCGCGCGTGCAATGGGTGACGTTCGAGGACGGCCATGTCGCCGAAGTGCGCGATCCGCCCGGTGTCGTTCGTGCGCCGCCCGAACAGGACATGACAAAAATGCTGATCGACGGCGAGCTCGATGCGGCAATCTATGGCGCGGAACTTCCGAAGGATGCCCGGCTGCAAAGCGTGATCGCAAATCCCGAGGCAGCGGCGAAGGAGTGGTACGCCAAGCATAAGCTTGTGCCGGTCAACCATATGGTGGTCGTGAAGGAGGAACTTGCGCGCTCGAACCCGCGCGCGGTCGCCGAGCTTTACCGTTTGCTGGAAGAGGGGCGGAAGGCCGCGCCGCCCACCGGCGGGATCGACACCGCGCCGTTCGGCAAGGACGCCAACCGGCCTTGCCTCGATTTGCTCGTTTCGTATTGCCTCCAGCAGAAACTCATTTCGCGCCGGCTCAATGTTGACGAACTCTGGTAGTCCGTTCGCCACACGGGAACATATGGAGGAGCGACGATGAAAAAGACCTACACCGGAAGCTGCCAATGCGGTGCCGTCCGTTACGAAGTCGCCGCCGACATCGAGAAAGTAATTTCCTGCAACTGCTCGCGCTGCCGCAGGCTCGGCTCGCTGCTGGCGGCCGCCTCGGCGTCCGATTTCAGGTTGCTGTCCGGCGAAGGCGAGGTGACCGATTTCCAGTTCAACAAGCACGTCGTCCATCACCCGTTCTGCAAGACTTGCGGTATCCAGTCTTACGCCTACGGCAAGGGACCGGGCGGCAAGGACATGGTAATGATCAATGTGCGCTGTCTCGACGGCGTCGACGCGGAGCAGTTCGAGGTTATGAAGTTCGATGGCGCCAGCATGTAGCGGCGCGAGGGATCCCCTAAAAGCCATAACGGGCGGACCGTCGTCCACCCGTCACAAGCTCTCCGATCCCCGTGGCGCAGGCGTGAGCCCGGCTGCGGTACTAGTTACTGAGAGCCAGGACCGTCGTCTCAAGGGCCACGAATACTGCAAGCAGCACCCACGTCCCATTGCCCGTTTCGGCCATGGCGGCCAATCGTGTCCGGCGTGAACCGGTCATGAGCGACCTGTCGGAAAGCGTATGCCGATCCTTGGCGAAGACAAGCGGCTTGGAGTAGGTGTTGATAAGTCTGAGGATAAAATAAGGCGGCCGTTAAACGCGCGTCACCCCAAGATCGTGCCTTTGCCGCGGCCGTCTTTGCTCTGCTCGATCATCACGGTGTCGTGCTTGAGCGCGAGCTGCTTGGTGAAGTCGGCGTTCATGAGCTGCTCCTGCGTGAGCGCGTGCATGTCGGCGAACATTCCTTCGGTGCCGGCGGGACTGTAGATCATCAGCATGCGCACGCCGTCTTTCGAGGTCACCTGATGCGGCACGCCGGGCGGAATGTGCACGCACGAACCTTTCGTGCCGTGGAAGAGTTCGTCGCCGACTTGAAAATCTGCGCTGCCGTCGAAAACGTAAAACGTCTCGTACGCCTTGATGTGATAATGCGCGCGCGACTGGAAACCGGGCTTGCAGTTTTCCTCCACCACCTCGAAGGTCTGGTTGGTATCGCCGCCGGTGATCTTCACGATCACCTCGTTGGCCTTGGCGTAAATGTTGCCTTTTCCCGGCGCCGAATGCTTGCCTTTTGCCGACATGCGCATCTCCCTTACCCGCCATTTCCGATCTGTCCGCAGCCTTTCGAAAACGCTACCTTGGCGGCGGCAAAAACGAAACAGGCAATAACAATGGGCAGCAGCCCGTGAGATGCGTGGGATAATTCATGGCGTATCAAAGTTTCGAGGGTGAGGCTGGCGATTCAAATTCCGCCGAGAAGCTCGCGCGGATCGATATGCCCGCCGACCTGACCGGCAAGGGCGTTCTCGACCTCGGATGCAACGAGGGCTTCTTCTGCATCGAGGCGAAGAAGCGCGGCGCGGCCCACGTCGTCGGCGTTGACGCCAATGAGAAGTGGATTGAGTTGGCGCGCAAGCGTGCAGCCGAGGCCAATGCCGAGATCGAATTCATCAACGGCGATTTTCTCGAGGTGAAGAATCGATCCTTCGACCTGATCCTGATGCTGTCGGCGCTGCATTACGCAAGCAGGCCGAAAGCGGTGCTGCGACGCGTGCATCAGCTCTTGTCGCCGAACGGCCTGTTCATTCTTGAGTGCGGCATCACCGACCAGGCCGGGCGGCGCATGCGGCGGGTCTTGCGCGGAATTGACGAGCGCATGTTTCCGTCGGTCGAGCTGTTGCGCGACGACTGGCTCGATCAGTTCTCGGTGCGCCACATCCGGCAGAGCGTCATGCAGGAAGGCGATCCCAATCCGCGCGCGGTCTACCACTGCCGGCGCCTGAAGCCGGTGGTCATCTTTGTGTCAGGGCCGGCGAATGCCGGCAAGAGCAGCGTCGCACGCCAATTCAAGGATGCGCTGGCGATCGAAGCAGACACGCTTACGCGGCCGACGCGCAGCAAAGGCGCCAAGGCATCGCCGGAGCAGAAGGCGGTCGACGAAGCCATGCGCGAACACAAAAGCCACGTAGGTCTGGCCTGGGATGCGTTGCGTACCCGGCCCGATATCATCCGCTACTTTGCGCGGCTGATCGGCCGGATGATCCAGCAGAATTCTGGCGCGAAGCTTATCGTGATCGAAGGCGTCATGGTTGCGGATCTCGCACAGGCGATCAGCGCTGACCTGAAAGACAAGTATGTCATCTGGAATCTCGTGCCTGGCGCCCCAGCGTCGGCGAGCGCAGCGTCACCGACTTTGCTGGAAAGCTTGCGGGGGCGAATTCTGCCGTAGCCAAAACGAAAATTTGTGTGTCCACAATAAATGCTAGGATTTTGGTTCCATGAAACGTGTTCCTGCTCGCGAGCGGCTCGAACAAGCGCTCGACCGTATTGCCGACCCAAAAGGTGAGGGCGCCCGCGCCTGTCTCACGATCTATCGCGAGGCCGCCGAAGCCGCGGCCGACGCCGCCGATGCACGCATGCGCACGCATGTGGCGCTCGGCCCGCTCGACGGCGCGATCGTCACCATCAAGGATCTGTTCGACGTCGCCGGCGAGGTGACGCGTGCCGGATCAAAGCTATTGGCCGAGGAAGGCAAGCCCGCGGCGGTCGATGCGCCGGCGGTTCATCGGCTGCGCGCGGCAGGCGCGGTGATCGTCGCCAAGACCAACATGACCGAGTTCGCTTTTTCAGGTATCGGCGCCAATCCGCATTATGGCACGCCGGGCAATCCGGCCGACCGCGCGCGCGTTCCCGGCGGCTCGTCGTCGGGCGCCGCGGTCGCCGCGGCGGATGGCATGTGCGAGATCGCCATCGGCACCGATACCGGCGGCTCAACACGCATTCCGGCGGCGCTGTGCGGCATCGTCGGCTTCAAGCCGAGCCGGCAACGGGTGCCGACAGACGGTGCGTTTCCGCTGTCCTACACGCTCGACTCGATCGGGCCGATGGCGAAAACGGTCGCCGCCTGCGCCAAGGCCGATGCAGTCATGGCCGGCGCTGCGCCGCGGCCGTTCGAGCCGGCGCCGCTTGCCGGTCTTCGTTTAGGCGTCGCGCAGGGCGGACCCCTCGATAATCTCGACGACACCGTCGGCAAGCGTTTTCCCGAAGCGCTCGACCATCTGGCGAAAGCCGGTGCGCGCCTGTCGGACGAAAAACTGCCGCTGCTCGACGCGATGGCTGAGGTCAATGCCAAAGGCGGCATCCCGCCGGCGGAAGCGCTATCGATCCACCGCGACCGCATCGCGCGGCGCGGCGTCGCCATCGATCCGAACGTGCGCATGCGCATCGAGCGGGCGAGCAAAATCAGCGCCGCCGATTTCGTCGAAATGATCCACAAGCGCGCCGAGCTTATCCGCGCGATGGATTTACGCCTTGCCGATCTTGACGTGCTGGTGATGCCGACAACGCCGATCGTGGCGCCGCGCCAGGACGAAGTCGCGAATGCGGAAGAGTTTGCGCGCAAGAACGCGCAGCTCCTGCGCAATACCTCGATCGTCAACTTTTTCGACCTGACCGCAATGTCGCTGCCATTGCCGCACAGCGGCGCGTTGCCGACCGGGCTGATGTTGATTGCGCGCAATGGCAGCGATCACCGCTTGCTGCGAATTGCCTCGGCGGTCGAACGGCTGTTTGCGGCATAGACCCGTTCGCGACGCAGCGATCGATTCCAGTCGCGCAGGACCGCGAGCATCAGGCTGCGATGCTCGGGACCAAGGGATGCGGCAAGGCGCGCCTCGTGGCGCGCGGCCAACATCTTGCTTTTCTTCAGGACGGCTTGTCCCTCGCGGGTGAGAAAAAGGGCATGCGAGCGCCTGTCGTTGGGCGCGGCGCGCCGCTCGGTCAAGCCGCGGCGCTGCAAGCGGTGAAGCAGGCGAACCAGCCGCGCCCGTTCGATGCCGAGCGTCTGTGCGAGGTCGGCCTGCGACAGACCCGGATTGGCGCCGATGACGACGAGGACCGAATACTGCGCCGGGCGAATTCCTACCGAGGCCAGCGCCCGGATGAAATCCTGAAAGACCCAGACCTGTAGGCGACGGATGAAATAGCCAAGATGATCGTCGAGAACGCCGAAATCGACGGCTTTTCTGCCTTTCGCCGGCGGTCGGCCGCCATTGCGCAAGCGGGCGGAGGAGGCGCCGCCGGCCGGTGATTTCCGCGTCAGCTTACGGTCCGACATCGCGAGTCCGGATTGCGTTTCGCCGCGCCAACCCGCGGTTGACGGGATTGTTGTATTGGTCAACAATTATCGAAGTCTTGCATCCCGGGCAATAGAACAAGAACATAGCGGCGGCGCGAGCCCATCGAAGCCGTCAGGGCAAAGGGAGGAATCCGATGACCCGCAAATCTATTCCGCATTCCGTGTTCAATAATCCAATGACGCGCCGCACTTTCACAGCTGGCGCGGCTGCGGCGACCGCGCTGTTGGGCGCGCCCGCGATCCTGCGCGCGCAAGGCGCGTCGCTCAAAGTGGGCGTGCTGCTGCCGCGCTCGGGTTTCGAGGCCAGCATCGGCCAGGACTGCCAACGCGGCGTCGATATCGCTCCTGGGATCCTCAAGTCGCTGGGCCTGCCGAATCTCACCATCGTCAACGGCGATACGGAATCAAACGTCGAAGTCGCACGGTCGCGTGCGGAAAAGCTTATCAGCGACGGCGCTCAATTACTGATCGGCGCCTTCGATTCCGGGCAGAGTACAGCGATTGCGCAGGTGGCCGAGCAGAAGGGCATTCCATATGTCATCAATATCGCCGCGGCGCCGCAGATCACCGAGCAGGGCTACAAATTCGTATTCCGCAACTTCCCGACCGCCGCGATGATTCTTGGCGATGCTTTCGCAAACCAGAAGGAAGTCTTCGAGCGGACCGGCAAAGCGCCGAAGTCGGTGGTGTTCATGCACGTGAACGACACGTTCGGCACGGCGATGGCGAAGGGCATCGGCGCCGTGATGCCGAAGTTCAACATGCCGTACAAAATCGCGGAAGAGATATCATACGATCCTGCCGCGCGTGATTTGTCGGTCGAAGTGGCAAAGGCCAAGGCGAGCGGCGCCGAAGCCTTGCTGGTCGTCAGCCGTCTTAACGACGCGATCCTGATGACGCGCGAACTCATCAAGCAGCGCTGGACACCGGAAGCGATCCTGAGCATGGGTCCGGGCTGGTACGAGGATCAATATCTCAAGGTTCTTGGCAGATTGTCCGACGGACCGTTGAGTTTCGTGCCGTGGTATGACCCGAACAAGAAAATGAGCAAGCAGCTCGAAGATGCGCTGGCGAAAGCGGCGCCTGGGATCAACCTCAATACCAACCACGTCTATACGTTCGAGGCGTTGTTGATCGCGGCCGATGCGTACAAGCGCGCCGGCACGACAGATCCCAAGGCGCTCGCCGAAGCGATCCGCAAAACTAACATTACCAACAACGTGAGCCCGGGCCCCGGCATCCAGTTCAATGCGAAGGGCCAAAACGACAAGCTCAAGCTTTCTGCGATTCAGAATCGCGGCGGCAAACTGGTCACAGTCGCGCCAAAAGTCGCTGCAAACGCCCAGCCAGAATGGCCGTTGAAGCCTTACAACAATCGCGGCTGAACGTATCAGTCTGATCTTGCTCCGGCCGCGTCCGCGGCCGGAGCTTCTCATGCCAGGGTTCGCCTGTGCCGGCCGATGTCTATCTCAATGTCGCCGTCGGCGGGATTTTGACCGGGCTTGTCTATGGCCTGATGGCGCTCGGCCTATCGGTGATTTTCGGCGTGGTGCGGGTGGTCAATTTCGCGCACGGCGAAATGATGAGCATCGCGATGTATATCGCGGTAGTTCTTTTCTCTGCCTTGCATCTCGACCCACTGGTCATGCTGGTGCCGATTGCGATTGTGCTGTTCGCCCTTGGCTACGTGCTACAGGCGAGCCTGATCAATCCGTTCATCTCGCGGCCGGAACACAGCCAATTTCTGCTGATGGTTGCGATCGCGCTCATCATCGTGAATGTCCTGCTGATCATTTTTGGGCCCGACGCGCGCAGCGTCCAGACATCCTATTCATTCGACAGTTTTCAGATCGGCCGGTTGATTATTGACGCGACCAAGGTCTATGCCGCGACAGCCGCGATCGTTGTCACGGCGGCGCTGGTCGCCTTCTTCCGGTTTACCCGCACCGGTACGGCGATCCGTGCCTGTGCCGACAATTATACAGGCGCGCTTGTGGTCGGTCTGGACGTCAAGCGCCTCTATGCGCTGACTTTTGGCCTCGGCGCGGCCTGCGTGGGCGCGGCTGGCGTGATGCTGGTGCTGATCATCGATGTCACGCCGACGGTCGGGCCGGTGTACACGCTCCTGGCCTTTGTCATCGTTATTACCGGCGGCCTGGGCTCGATACCGGGCGCGTTGATCGGAGGCGTTCTGATCGGCTTCACCGAGGCAATGGCGGGCCTGCTGTTCACGCCGTCGGCCAAGAGCATGTTCGCCTTCGGCATCCTCGTGCTAGTGCTGCTGTTCCGGCCGCAGGGCATCCTCGGCAAGAGGGCAACATGATCGCGCGGCTGACCGCGGGCGTGCCGCGCCGGATCCTGGCTTTGCTCGCCGTGTTGCTGGCGGCATTCCTGCTCGCGCCGTGGTTTGCCAACGACTATCTGCTCACCGTTTTCATCCTCATTCTCTACTTTGCGTACACCGGCCAGGCCTGGAACATTATGATGGGCTTCGCCGGCCAACTGTCGCTCGGTCATGCGCTCTATGTCGGGCTCGGCGCCTACACGGCAGCGGCGCTTTACGTGCATTTCGGCATCGGGCCATGGCTTGGCCTGCTGGTCGCGGCGCCGGTCGCGATGGTGGGCGGAGCCTTCATCGGATTTCTCGCCTTCCGCTTCCACGTCGCCGGGGTTTATTTCGCCATTCTCACGATTGCGTTTGCTGAGTTCGCCCGCGTCGGCTTCGATCATATAGGCTGGGTGAACGCGTCGGCCGGCCTGTTCCTGCCGGTAGCTCAATACACGCACAACGATCTGTGGCGGCTGCGCGGTCAGCCGATCATGTTTTACTACGTGATCCTCGCCGCGACGGTGCTGGTGTTCATCCTGTGCCACGCGCTGTTGCGCAGCCGCATCGGCTACTTCTGGCTGGCGATCCGCGAGGATGAAGAGGCCGCGCGCGCGGTCGGCATCGATACATTCCGCTACAAGATGATCGCGGTCGTCATCTCCGCCGGACTGACGTCATTCGCTGGTGTCTTCTATGCGTTCTTCTACAACAACCTGTTTCCCGAGCAGGTCTTCAATATCTCGCGCTCGATCGAAATAATCCTGGGCCCCATTATCGGCGGCATCGGCACGCTGTTCGGCGCAATCCTTGGCGCCATCCTGCTCACCGGCCTCGCGGAGACGCTCAATAACGCCATGATGGCGTTCGGCCTCGACGTTCCCGGCGCCCGGCAGGTCCTCTACGGCATCTGTTTGCTGTTCGTTGTGGTGCTTTTGCCGGAGGGATTGTGGCCATGGTTGTCGCGCCGCCTCGGCATAACCGAGGACAAGTCATGACCGCACTTCTGTCCCTGCAAGCGGTCAGCAAGCGGTTCCGCGGTCTCATCGCGGTCGACCGCGTTACCTTTGACGTGCCGCAGGGTGCGATCTTTGCCGTCATCGGCCCCAACGGCGCCGGCAAGACGACGTTGTTCAACGCAATCGCCGGCGTCTTCGCGCCCGACGGCGGCTCAATCGCCTTTGGCGGCGAGCGCATCGACGGGCTTACGCCCGATCAGGTCTGCCGCCGCGGCATCGGCCGCACATTCCAGCTTGTGCGGCCGTTTCCGGAGCTGACGGTCCAGGACAATGTAATCGTCGGCGCGCTGCTGCACCGGACACATGTAAGTGACGCGCATGCGCGCGCACATGAAGTGCTGCGCCGCCTCGACCTCCACGGAAAGCGCCACCAGCGCGCCTCGGCGCTAACGCTGCCAGACCGCAAGCGCCTCGAAGTTGCGCGCGCACTGGCCACCGATCCAAAATTGCTACTGCTCGACGAGGTGATGGCGGGCTTGCGTCCGACCGAAACCGACCGAATCATTTCCATTCTGCGCGACCTCAACCGCGAGAGCGGGCTCACCATCCTGCTGATCGAGCACGTCATGCGCGCGGTGATGGCGCTCGCTTCGCGCATTCTGGTGCTGCATCACGGCGCCGCCATCGCTGAAGGCACACCGGAAACGGTGGTGCGCGAGCGTGCGGTCATCGATTCCTATCTTGGCGCTGAGGCCGTCGCATGATCCCGAAAAGTGGAAGCCGGTTTTCGGATAAGATCATGCGCAAGGAAAACACCTGATGCTGAAGGTCGAAGGCCTTGACGTGTTCTATGGCGATGCGCAGGCGCTCGCCAACGTCTCGCTGGATGTGGAAGAAGGCGAGATCATCGCTATCGTCGGCGCTAACGGCGCTGGCAAGACTTCGCTCATTCGCACCATCGCCGGCATGCATACTCCTGCGGCGGGCCGCATTCTTTACCACGGCAACGATATCGCGGGATGGCCGAGCAGCCGGGTCTGCAATCTCGGCATCGGGCAAGTCGCCGAGGGGCGGCAGATTTTCCCAACGCTGACGGTCACCGAAAACCTGGAAACCGGCGCCATGCTGGCGCGCGCCCGCGCGCAAAGCGACCGCAACCTCGAACGCGTCTATGCGCTATTCCCGAAGCTCGCCGAGCGCCGAACGCAATCTGCCGGCACGCTTTCCGGCGGCGAGCAGCAGATGCTCGCCATCGGGCGGTGTCTCATGGGCGCGCCCGATCTGGTGATGTTCGACGAGCCGTCGCTCGGCCTGGCGCCGGCCGTCGTGCAAAGCGTGCTGCAGACGGTGAGCGATCTCAATCGGGAAGGCCTCACCTGCGTCCTGGTCGAGCAGAATGTTGCAGTGTCGCTCAAGCTCGCGAGCCGCGCCTATGTTCTGGAAAACGGCCGGATCACGCTGACCGGCAGCGGCACGGAATTGCTGGCCGACGATCGCGTGCGGCAGGCTTACCTCGGCCTGTAGCGCCGCTCACTTCAGCGGCTGGCCGATGGTCACGCTAAGCTTGCCGACGCCCTCGACCTCGCACTCGATTTTGTCTCCGGCAACGGTCGCGGCAACGCCTGACGGCGTGCCGGTCATGATGATGTCGCCGGCTTCGAGCGCGACCATTTCCGACAGCTTGGAGATCGTTTCAGGCACATTCCAAATCATCTGATTAAGGTCGCCGTCCTGGCGCACCTTGCCGTTGACCTTGAGCACGATCTTGCCTTTCGCCGGATGACCGATCTCGCTCGCCGGCTTGAGCGGTCCGCATGGCGCCGAATGATCGAAGGCCTTGCCGACTTCCCAGGGCCGCTTGACGTCGCGCGACGCGATTTGCAGGTCGCGGCGGGTGAGGTCGATGCCGACCGCGTAGCCCCAGATGCAGTCGTTTGCCTTGGCGACCGAAATATTGCGGCCGCCGCTCTTGAGCGCGACCACCAGTTCGACCTCGTGATGCATGTCCTTGGTGAGCGACGGGTAGGGCACGGTGCCGCCGTCGGGCACAATGGCATCCGCGGGCTTGGCGAAGAAGAACGGCGGCGCGCGCTCGTCCTGTCCCATCTCGCGGATGTGCTCAATGTAGTTGCGCCCCACGCACCATATCCGGCGGACGGGAAAGGTCTTGCTCGAGCCCTGCACCGCAATGGCGGCCTGCGGGGCGGGCGGAATGACGTAGCGGTCGTCGGAAGCCATGATGTGCCGGTGGTTCAAGGGGTTTCGAGTTGCGCGCGTGCGCGGGGTGAAGACCGCGCTCGGGTTATCAGGTGACGTGCGCCGCCGTCAACGGCCACGCGACGAAGCGATGGCGGCGATTGGCACCGGCGCTTCCTGCTCCTTGAGCTGGAGCCGGTAGAACGACGCGTAACGGCCGCCCTTGCGCAGCAGGTCGTCGTGACGGCCGGATTCGGTGACTGCACCGTCCTCGATCACATGGATGCAATCCGCGTGTGCGACGGTATGCAGCCGGTGCGCGATCACCAGCGTGGTGCGGCCCTGGCAAAGGTGCTCCATGGCTTCACGCACCTGCAATTCGGATTCGGAATCGAGCGCGGCGGTCGCCTCGTCGAGCAGGATGATGGGCGCGTCCTTGATGAGCGCGCGCGCGATCGAGACGCGCTGACGCTGGCCGCCCGAGAGCTGCAGTCCGTGCTCGCCGACGGGCGTGTCGTAGCCGCGCGGGAATGACAGGATGAAATCGTGCGCGTAGGCTGCTTTGGCGGCGGCGACGATCTCGTCCTCGGTCGCATCTGGCTTGCCGAACGCGATGTTCTCGCGGATCGTGCCGCGAAAAAGAAACACATCCTGACCGACATAAGCGATATGCCGGCGCAAGGAACGGCGCGATACGCTCGCGACGTCCTGATCGCCGACGGTGATCTTGCCGTGCTCGATATCGTAGAACCGCAGGATCAGATTGAACACGGTCGATTTGCCGCCGCCCGACGGGCCGACCAGCGCGGTCATCTTGCCGGGCTCCGCTACGAACGACATGCCCCGCAGAACCGCTTCCTCGCCGCGGTACGAGAAATGAACATCGGAAAATTCGAGTCGTGGCGTCTTGATCTGTAGCGGTGGCTTGTCGTCATCGATTGTTTCGGTCGCCGGACTGTCGATGATCTCGAACAGGATGCGCACCCCGACGAGGCCGTTGTTGAGCTCGATGTTCAGACGCGCAAGGCGCTTTGCCGGCTCGTAGGCCAGCAAGAAGGCTGTGATGAAGGAGAAAAATTGCCCCGGCGTCGCACCGGTTTCGATCACGCGGTAGCCGCCATAGGTGATGGCGATGGCGATGGCGCAGCCGCCCAACGTTTCCATCAGCGGGCTGGCGCGGGCGGCAATGCGCGCCATCTTGTTGGCCTCGTGCTCGACCGCGGCGACGTTGCCGTCAAAACGGTCGCGCATCGTGCCTTCGAGCGTAAACGCCTTGACGATGCGGATGCCCTGCAAGGTTTCCTGCATCGTCTCCATGATGCGCGTGCCGCCGTGGAATTGGGTGCGCGCGATCGTTTGGATACGGCGGATCATTTTGCGCAGCACGAAAAATGCCGGCGGCGCCACGACGAAGCTGAAGAATGACATCAGCGGGTCTTGCACCACCATCACCGTGACGAGGCCGGCCAGCGAGAGCAGGTCGCGCCCGAACGAGGTGATCAGCAGGTTGATGACCTGGGTGGCGGCGGCGGCGCCGGTGGTCAGCCGCGCGAGGAATTCGCTGGAGTGGCGGTCGGCAAAAAAGCCGAGGCCCTCATTGAGCAACTTATTGAAGACGCGGCGCTGGTTGTCGGCGACGATGCGGTTGCCGATGCGTGACAGCATCACCGAATGGCCGTAGGTCGCGACGCCCTTGGAGGCGAACAGCAGGGCCGTGACGAAGCCAAGCGTGATGATGCCCGCCAGATTGTGATGCACGTAGGCCTGATTGATGACATCGCCGATCAGGTAGGCGCTGAACGCGGTGCAGCCGGCGGAAATCGCCATCAGCACGAATGCGACCGCGTATTTCTTCCAGTGCACGAGCCCTTGCTCGGTGAGCAAGCGCTTGATCAACGCGGAGGCGCTGTAATGCTCGTCGCTGGAAGCCGCCGAAATCGGATCGTTCATTCGCCCTCAAATCAGGCTTTTCGTAACTTTGATTTTAACGGTGCCGGCGCGCCGGCGCCATGCGGACGCGCGTGCTCTCCATGCCCGTCTCGGCGGCATTTTTCAAGCCCAACAAGGCTTTAAGCGGTGGCTAATTGGGGCCGGCGGTTAATTCGTGGCGTTATCGCGCCGCCCGGCCAGACGGCGCTCCCAGGCCAGCGCGTGCCCGACGATGGTGTCGAGATCGTCGTAACGCGGCCGCCAGTCGAGCGTGCCACGGATGCGTTCGGCGTCCGCGACAAGGGTGGCAGGATCGCCGGCGCGGCGGCCCGCGGTTTCGACCGGAAAGTTTCGGCCGCTCGCCCGCCTGACTGCGTCGAGCACCTCGAACACCGAATAGCCGTGTCCATAGCCGCAATTGAACGTAGCGCTGGTGCCGCCGCGGCGAAGATAGGCGAGCGCGGCCGAATGCGCGCGCGCCAAGTCGCTCACGTGAATGTAGTCGCGGATGCAGGTTCCGTCCGGTGTCGGGTAGTCGGTGCCATAAACCTCGATCTTCGGTCGGCGGCCAAGCGCCGCTTCGCATGCAACCTTGATGAGGTGGGTGGCGGCGGGCGTCGCCTGGCCCGTGCGTAATTTCGGATCGGCGCCGGCGACGTTGAAGTAACGCAACACGACGAACCGGAAATCATACGCGCGTCCGGTCTCATGCAGGATGATTTCCGACATCAGCTTGGAGTTGCCGTAAGGCGAAATCGGATTGGTGTCGACGTTTTCCTTCACCGGCACGCGCTCGGGATTGCCGTAGACCGCGGCGGTCGATGAAAAAATGAAATTATGCACGCCGCCGGCGACCGCCGCGTCGAGCAGCAGGCAGGTATTGACCGTATTGTTGCGGTAATAGCCGAGGGGGTCGCGGATCGAATCCGGCACCACGATCGAGGCTGCGAAATGAATGATGGCGGAGACGCGGTGCGTCTCGATCACCTGAGCGACCAGATCGCGGTCGCCGGTGCTGCCGACAATCATTGGCACCGAGGAGGGCAGCAGGAAACGGAAACCGGTGGACAAATTGTCAAGCACGACGACCGGCTCGCCGGCGTCCACCAGCTCATGCACCATGTGGCTGCCGATATATCCGGCCCCGCCGGTGACCAGAATCGTCATGATAGTCCCCGTAATCGTCATAGCCCTCTACCCGGAGGCCATGAAAGAGCGATTATTGCCGGAGATAGACGGCGTGGTTATGGCGGCCATGCTTAATGCTCGGTATATGGGCGCGGCAAACCCGATATGGCCGACATTCTTTTCATAAAGACCTCGTCGCTTGGCGACGTCATCCATCACATGCCGGCGGTGACCGAAGCGCAACGGCATCGCGGCGGCGACCGCGTGGCCTGGATGGTGGAAGAAGCGTTCGCGCCGTTAGTACGGCTGCATCCGGCGGTAGGCGAGGTGATTCCGGTGGCATGGCGGCGATGGCGGAAGTCACTCTACGCGCCAGCGACCCTTGCGGAGATACGCGACTGCCTGCGCGGCATTCGCGCGCGGCGCTTTGACATCATCGTGGATAGCCAGGGGCTGGCGCGCTCGGCGCTGATGGCGCGCATCGCGCACGGGCAGCGGCACGGCTACGACCGCAACAGTATCCGCGAGCCATTCGCGGCCGGGTTCTACGATGTGCGCCATGCGGTCGCACTGGATCTGCATGCCGTCGAACGCAACCGGGTATTGAGTGGTCTGGCGCTTAGCTATGTCCCGCACGGCGAACCGGCCTACGGTCTCGATCGCGCGCGGCTGGCAACGCCGGGAGCGCGTTACGCCGTACTGCTGCATGCGACAGCGCGGCCGGAGAAAGAATGGCCGGAGGAAAGCTGGATCGCGCTCGGCAAAGCTGTCAGCACCTATGGCGTTGAGCTGGTGTTGCCGTGGGGCAGTGCGGATGAGCGTGCGCGAGCGGAACGGATCGCGTCGGCGGTGCCGCTCGCGCGGGTGAGCGAGCGGATGTCGCTCGATGCGGCGGCGAAGTTGATTGCCGGCGCGGCATTCGTGGTCGGCGTGGACACCGGGCTGATGCATCTAGCGGCCGCGCTCGGCGTGCCGCTGGTGGCGATCTTCGCAGGCAGCAGGCCCGGCCTCACAGGGCCACGCGGTTCAGGGCCGATGGCCGTGATTGGATCGGAGGCAGGTCCGCCGTCGGTCGCGGAGGCCACAGCCGCGGTCGAAGGCATCGCACGATGATGGAAAAGCCGCCGCTAAGGCGGATCAGGCTACGCCGGCGCGCAGGATGTCGTGGATGTGCACTACGCCGACCGGCTTGCCGGTTTCGACCACGAACAGCGCGGTCACTTTCGCGGAATTGAGAATTTCCAGCGTCTCGCTGGCAAGCTGATCGGGACGCACGGTTTTCGGTCCGCGCGTCATTACATTGTCGACCAGCGAGCTAAGCAAATCTTCGCCCATGTGGCGGCGTAAGTCGCCGTCGGTGATGATGCCGATGAGCTGCCCGCGCGCGTCGGTGATGCCGACGCAGCCGAAACCCTTGCCGGTCATTTCGATGATCGCCTGCGACATGAGCGTGCCGAGCGGAGCAAGCGGGACGCTGGCGTCCGTGTGCATCAGGTCGCGCACGAACTTGAGCATCGCGCCGAGCTTGCCGGCGGGATGCAGCTTGCCGAAATCCACCGCGGTAAAGCCACGGCTTTCCAGCAGCGCGATCGCCAGCGCGTCGCCGAGGGCCAGCTGCATCAATGAGGATGTCGTCGGCGCGAGATTGTGCGGGCAGGCTTCACGCGCCTGCGGCATCGCCAGCACCACGTCGGCGGTTTTCGCCAGCGTGCTGTCGGAATTGGCGGTAAGCGCGATCAATCCGATTTTGTGACGGCGCGAATAGTCGGTGAGATTTTTCAACTCGGCGGTTTCGCCCGACCACGACAGCGCGAGCAACACATCGCCGGGCGCGATCATGCCGAGATCGCCGTGGCTCGCTTCGCCCGGATGCACATAGTAAGCGGGCGTGCCGGTCGACGCGAAGGTTGCCGCAATCTTGCGCCCGACGTGGCCGGATTTTCCCATTCCGGTCACGATAATGCGGCCCTGCGCGCTACGGAGAAGCTCGACCGCCGCGATGAATGCGGGCGCCAGCCGGTCCCGCAGCGCGGCCGCAAGCGCGTCCACGCCGCCGCCTTCGAGCTCGAGCGTGCGCAACGCCGAACCGATCACGGCTTGCGCGCGGTCATTCTTCGCGTCGTTGGGTTGCGGTTTAGCCATCGGGCCGCTTTGAGGGTGAAAGTCGATTTTTGATAGCACAGAACGGCGTTTACGTCAGGTTCCGTTTCCGCGCCTTCGTTAACGCGGGCGCGTTTTCTGACACGGTTAGGCGCCTTTCAGGCCGTTCTCTATGGATTCGCCGCGCCTTTGCCGAGCACGCGGCGCACTGCGGCGAGAACGGCCTCGACCGCGACGTCGTCGGTGCGCATGTGCGCCACGGCATCGTTGCCTTCGGTGCGCGCCCGTTCGCGCGCCGCGTCGTCGCCTGGGGGCTCGATAATGGCGGCGAGCGGGTTGAGCGGCTTTTGGTGCCAGGCGCTTGTCGGGCCGAAAATCGCGACTGTCGGCGTGCCGAGGGCGGCGGCGACGTGCATCAGACCGGAGTCATTCGTCACCGCGACATCGGCGGCGGCGTGCGCAAGAATGGCGTCGCGCAGATCGTTGCCGGTGAGGTCGCGAACCGAGGCGCCGCCTAGCGATATGATTTGTTTGGCCAATTCCGCTTCGCTTGGCCCGCCTAAAACCCAAACCGATAAGCCGTCGGCGGCGAGCGCGCGCGCGAGCTGCGCGAAGTGGCTGACCGGCCATGCTTTTCCGGCACCCACGGCGCCGGGCGCGAGCGTCACGACCGGCCGTCTTTCGCCGGCAAGGCCGCGTCGCACCCGCCACGCGTCGATTTCGCGAGGCGGCACAATGAGTTCGGGCAAGGGCCAATCTTTCGGCAGCGGCGCGTTTTTCGGCAGCGCGAGCGAACCCATGCGGTCAATCATGCGCGGCAGCGCGCGCTCGCCGAAACGCAGATCATTGATGAGAACAACGCGAGCTTCGCCGAAGAAGCCCGTACGAACCGGAACACCGGCGAGGATCGGCGCGAGCACGGCCTTCCAGGTGCGCGGCAGAACGATTGTTTGTCCGTAGTTCTCGGCTTCGATCAACTCAGAAAGAGCGATTTGCTGGCGGAGAGATATTCTTCTTCTCGGAAGTTCTGCGACGAGAGCTTTGCGCACTCCCGGCATGTACGCGACGAGCGGGGCGCACAGCGGCGTGGCCAGGATATCGACCGGCCGCTCCGGGGATTGCGCGCGCAAGAGCTTCACCACCGAATGGCCGCGCACGAAATCGCCGATCCACGTGTAAGGGATCAGCAGCACGGGCGCGGGCTCGCGGGTCGAATGCAGGCTCATGCTTTAAGCGCAAAATCGCGCGCCGGGTTATGGGGCCCACGCGGGCCGCCAAGGCGTTAGCCCGCGGGGGCGGGAACTGTCCAGCCCGCAATTTTTACCGTGTCTTGCGGAGGTTGCGGGGCGGTAACCGTCCGCATTGCGCATGCGGGCGGACTGGGGCAAATGAAGACCCGGAAGCGGGCGGCGGCGAGGGAAGAATGTTTTTGGTTACCGGCGGAGCCGGTTTCATCGGATCGAACGTGGTCGCGAGCCTCAACGAGGCCGGCCACGCCGACGTCGTGGTCAACGACCTCATCGGCAAGGACGACGGCAAGTGGCGCAATCTGCGCAAGCGCCAGGTCGCCGACGTGGTGCCCCCGGCCGACCTGATGAAGTGGCTCGAAGGCCGCAAGCTCGACGCGGTCATCCACATGGGCGCGATCTCCGACACCACCGCGACCGACGGCGATCTGGTGATGGAAAACAATTTCCGGCTGTCGCTGCGCCTGCTCGACTGGTGCACCGCGACGCGCACGCCGTTCATCTACGCATCGTCCGCCGCGACCTATGGCGACGGCGCGCAGGGCTTCGACGACGACTGGTCGCCCGAGGCGCAGCGCAAGCTCACGCCGCTCAATCTCTACGGCTGGAGCAAGCATCTGTTCGATCTCGCCGTCGCCGAGCGCTTCACCAAAAAAGAAAAGCTGCCGCCGCAATGGGCGGGCCTGAAATTTTTCAACGTGTTCGGGCCGAACGAATATCACAAGGGTCGCATGGCGAGTGTGATCTCGAAAGTTTTCGACGAGGCGAAATCCGGCAAACCGGTGCGGCTCTTCAAGTCGTATCGCGAGGGCATCGCCGACGGCGAGCAGCGGCGCGACTTCATCTATGTCGACGACGCGATATCCGTGGTGCGCTGGCTGCTGGGGTCACCGTCGATCAGCGGCATCTTCAACGTCGGCACCGGCAAGGCCGAAAGTTTTCGCGACATGATAACCGCCATGTTCAACGCGCTGGGGCGGCCGGCCAATATCGAATACATCGAGATGCCGGATTCGATCCGCGGTCAATACCAATATTTCACGCAAAGCAAGGTCGAGAATTTGCGGCGGGCAGGCTATAACGCCGGCTTCGCGCCGCTCGAGCAATCGGTTGCATCCTACGTGACCGGCTATCTCGACCGCGCCGATCGTTATCGGTGAAGGCATGTTCGATTTCGACAAGCAACTTTCCGCGCTCTCCAGGCAGACCGTGCTGTGCATCGGCGACCTGATGCTCGACGAGTTCGTCTATGGCGAGGTCGGGCGCATTTCGCCGGAAGCGCCGGCGCCCGTGATCTCGGTCAAGCGCAACGAAACGCTGATCGGCGGCGCGGGCAACGTGGCACGCAACATCGTGTCGCTCGGCGCGCACTGCATCTTCATCGGCATGGTCGGCGACGACGAGGCCGGCCGCACGGTCACCGCCGCGCTCGGCAACGAGCCGCT
>JBAUHH010000343.1:0-2659 GCA_049680165.1 Pseudolabrys sp. | reverse complement strand
ACCCTCTCCCCCGAGGGGAGAGGGAGTCCGGCCGAGATCGTGGCGCGGTTTGCGAGTTAACGCGAAGCCGCAATTCATTTCTCGCCAATCTCCTTTGCCACACGCTCGATCAACATGCGCGCGACGGCGTCCTTCGATTGCGTTGGCCAGTTCTCCGTGCCGTCGCGTGTGACCAGCGTGATGGTGTTGTTGTCGCCGCCCATGATGCCGGATTGTGGCGACACGTCGTTGGCGAGAATCCAGTCGCAACCCTTGTTCGCCAGTTTTGCCTTGGCGTTGGCGACGACGTTTTCGGTTTCGGCGGCAAAGCCGATCACCAGTTTGGGGCGCTGACTTTTGCGATGCGCGACGGTCGCGAGGATGTCGGGATTTTCGATCAGCGGCAGATCGGGTGTCGCCTGTCCCGCTTTTTTCTTGATCTTGTGCTCGCCTGCGTTCGCCACGCGCCAGTCGGCGACCGCGGCGGCAAAGATCGCGACCTCAGCCGGCAGCGCGCGCTCGACTGCTTGCAGCATCTCGCGTGCGCTTTCGACGCGAACCACGGAAACGCCCGGTGGATTGGGCAGATTGACCGGGCCGCTCACCAGCGTCACCTGCGCGCCGGCAAGCGCTGCCGCAGCCGCAATGGCGTGACCCTGCTTGCCGGACGAGCGATTGGCGATGTAGCGCACCGGATCGATCGGCTCATGCGTCGGGCCGGATGTGATCAGCACGCGCTTGCCGACGAGCGCGCGCGTTTGCGGCGCAAGCAGACGTTCGGCCGCTGCCGCGATTTCCAAAGGCTCCGCCATGCGGCCGAAGCCGCGCTCGTTTGATTCCGCCATCTCGCCTTCGTTCGGGCCGGCGATCTCAAATCCATCCGCGACGAGCTGCGCGAGATTGCGCTGCGTCGCCTTGTTCGCCCACATGTGCGGATTCATCGCTGGCGCCAGCAAAACCTTTGCGCCGGTTGCGAGCAGCACGGCGGTGGCGAGATCGTCGGCATGGCCGCCCGCAAGCTTTGCCATCAGGTCGGCGGTGGCGGGCGCGACCACGACAAGATCGCATTCGCGCGCGAGCCGGATGTGGCCGACGTCGAATTCATGCGCCGGATCGAACAGATCGGTGAACACGCGCTCGCCGACGATCGCGCCGGCGGACAGAGGCGTGACGAATTCTTGCGCCGCTTTGGTGAGGATACAGCGCACGGAAATATTGCGCTCCTTCAGCCGGCGGATGAGATCGAGCGATTTGTAGGCCGCGATGCCGCCACCGATGATGAGCAGCACGCGCTTGACGCCCGCCGGCACAGTCGCCGTGCGGCGCGGCTGCGCGGAGGCTCTGCCGGGCGGCATGACGTTTTCGGGAATCTCGCGGCCGGTATCGTCCGCCGCCTCGCGCAGCAGCGTGCGCACCTCGTCTTCCATCGAGCGGCCGTTGCGCGCGGCGCGCAGGCGCAGCTTTTTCTTCAGCGCCTCATCGAGCTGGCGGATGGTGATCGAAGGCATGGCGGCCGATCATGCCGCGCCTTTGCCATCAATGCAATCATTGCAATCAAACGGCGAGAAACGCCATCCATATCAATACGATAACTGCCACCCAGACACCCGCCGTGAGCCAGCGATTGCGCTTGCTCTCGGCCGCGCCGATGGCGGCGACCGTTTCCGGCGCCAGCACCAGCCCGTCGCGGGTGATCTCGTCGAGCTGGTCGATCAGCGTGCCGGCGCGCGTGAGCAGCCCCGGCACCTGGCCGAGGAAACGGCCGAGCTCGCCTGCGCCTTCGACCGCGCCTTCCAGTTGCCCGGCCGGGCCGAGATGGCGCGCGATCCATTCGCGCACGACAGGATCGGCGGTCGTCCACATGTCGAGCTTCGGATCGAACGCGCGCGCCACGCCTTCGACGACGACCATCGTCTTTTGCAGCAGCAGCAATTCGGGCCGCGTGCGCATGTCGAACAGGCCGGTAACTTCGAACAGCAGCATCAAGAGCTTCGCCATCGAGATGTCTTCGGCGGTGCGGTTGTGGATCGGCTCGCCGATGGCGCGGATCGCCTGCGCGAAATTCTCCACCGAATGCGTGCGCGGCACGTAGCCGGCGTCGAAATGCACTTGCGCGACGCGGTGATAATCGCGCGTGATAAAGCCGAACAGAATTTCCGCGAGGAAGCGCCGCTCCTTCGGGCCGAGCCGCCCCATGATGCCAAAATCGACCGCGACCAGCCTGCCGTTGTCGTCGACGAACAGGTTGCCGGGATGCATGTCGGCGTGGAAGAAGCCGTCGCGCAGTGCATGGCGCAGAAATGTCTGGATGACCTTGCGGCCGAGCGCGGGCAGGTCGTGGCCCTTGGCGACGAGCTTCGCCTGATCGTTGAGCGGCGTCGCCTCGATCCATTCCAGCGTCAGCACTTCGCGCGCGGTGCGGTTCCAGTCGACGGTGGGCACGCGGAAGTCGGGGTCGTCCCTGGTGTTCTCCGCCATCTCGGACAGCGCGGCGGCTTCAAGGCGGAAATCCATCTCGATCGCCACCGAACGGGCCAGCGTGGTGACGACTTCGATCAGACGCAGCCGCTGCGCTTCCAGCGACCAGCTTTCGGCCTTGCGCGCGGCGAAAAAGAAGATGTCGAGCTCGGCGCGGAAGCAGGCGCCGACGCCCGGTCGCAGCACCTTTACGGCGACAGGT
>JBAUHH010000342.1:0-17317 GCA_049680165.1 Pseudolabrys sp. | reverse complement strand
CTTCGTTCTCACGCACCGCGACCAGTCGCGCACCGAAGCGCGAATTCTCGATGGCGCGTGCGATCGCCAGCGAAATTGCGACCAGCACAAGAATTGCCCAGTAAAACGCCGCCCGGCTCTGGAACTGGAACGTCTCCGGGCGGAGGTCGAGCCTGATCAGCGTGCCGACACCTGCTCCCGTGATTGCCGCAACGCTGGCGAGAATGCGCAGCACTTCCGCAAACGCCAGCGTAACAAGCGCGAAATAAGAGCCGCGTAGGCCTGAGCGGAACGACAGAAATCCGATCACCGCGCCGACCACGGCTCCCGCCGCAATGCCGATGGCAAAAGCCGGCCAGGCGTTGATGCCGTAACGCACTTGCAAAATCGCGGTCGTATAGGCGCCGGTGCCGAAAAACGCCGCGTGGCCGAATGAATATTGTCCGCCGTAGCCGCCGAGAATATTCCAGCCCTGCCCGACCAGCGCAACCAGCAGCGCGATGATCAGAAAATTGAGCACGACATTGGAGTGAACGAACAGCGGCACCAGCGCGAGCGCCGCGGTCACGATGGCCACCGAAATAAGTCCGCGACCCATCATGCCCGCTCTCCGAACAGCCCGGTCGGACGAAAAAGAAGCACAAGAATGAACATCACGAAGATGCCGATCTGCCCCAGCGACTCGCCGAGGTAGAAGCCGCACAGGCTTTCCACCACGCCAACGAACAAGCCACCGAGCAGCGCACCCGGCACCGAGCCCATGCCGCCGAGCACGACAATGGTGAAGGCGACCAGCACGAACGCATTGCCGACGTGAGGATTTACGTAATAGGACGGGATTAGCAGGCAGGCAGCGATCGCGACACAAGCGGTGCCGAGCCCGAAGGTGACCGCATAAATATGCGCGACATCGATGCCCGACAGTTGCGCCCCGACTTTTTCCTTCGCGACTGCGCGGATCGCCTTGCCGGTGTCGGTGAGGCTAAGAATCGCCCATAGCGCCGCCGCCACGGCGAATGCCGCAAAAAATCCGACAAGGCGCGGCACCGATAGAAATGTTCCGCCGAACGCGACCACGCTGAACGCGTAGGAAACGTCGATGGTGCGCGTATCGGCGCGAAAGGCGAAGAGCAGCCCGTTCTCGACGATCACAGCGAGACCAAGCGTAACGAGGAGAATATTGCTGTCGCGCCCGTGCGCGGCGGGACCGATGACGAAACGTTGCAAGCCGTAACCGAACACGAAGAACAGCGGCGCGAGGCCAAAGACCGCGATGTAGGGATCGAGCCCGAGATACCTGAAGCAGAGAAATGCCGCGAACAGTGCTGCGCTGAGCAACGCACCGTGCGCGAAGTTGATAATGTGAAGGACGCCGTAAATGAGGGTCAATCCGAGCGCCACCAGCGCGTAGATCGCGCCCATCAGCAAACCGTTGATAACGGTGGGTATGATGATCGCGGTTAGCACACGCGGACGAGCTCGTTTGCGATGGCGCGATGGCGGCGCCCGTGACGGACGCCGCCGTTTCCGCCGATCAAGCCGGCCGCGGGAAGACAGGCTTCGCCGAAGCGAACGCTTCCGGCAGGATCACCTGGATGTCTTTCTTGAGAACCTGGGTATTGGCAGGTGCCGCGCCCTGGTTCTGGCCGTTGACGAACTTGGTCGGGCCGTAAGGCATCACGTGCCCGGAGAAGGTCGAGCTTTCCATCGCCGTGATGAGCTTGGCACGGTCGGCAGCGCCGGCGCGTTGCAACGCGTCGGCAACGAGCAGGATGGCGCTGTAGTTCATGTACACTTCGTAGGTGAAGAACTGGCCCTGCCCTTCCACCTTCTTCTTCAGCGCCTGCGCCTTCGGATTGCGCGGGTCGAACCAGTGATTGCAATCCATGATGTATTCGGCGGCCTCCGGGAACTCCTTGACGAACTTGTAGGACGAAGCGGCTCCGCCGAGCACGGAATAGGTCGCCTTCGGCTTCACCTGTTGTTGCTGCATGGTGCGGGCGAGCAGCACGTACTCATTGTAGTAGTTCGCCGGGATGACGATGTCCGGGTTCTGCGACTTGATCTTGAGCACGACGTTGTTGAAGTCGCGGGTCGGCGTCGGATGCGGGATGGTTTCCAGAATCTGAAAGCCTTTGCCCGGCAACTGAGCATTGAGAAGCTTGGCGAGGCCGGAACCGAACGCCGAATCCTCGTGCACGATCATCACGGTCTTGCACGGCTTGCCGGCCTGATCGTTGATCTTTACGAGGTTTTCAATCGACGTCTTCGCCAGCACGCCGAAGCCCGGCCCGAAGCGGAACGTGTTCTTCAATCCGCGCGTCACGATGGCGTCGGTGACGCCGACATCGACGATATAGGGCAGATTATAGCGTGCCGCGGCTTGCGTGGTGGCAAGGCAAATCGAGGACGCATAGCCGCCGACGATCGCAACGACGCCCGCCGAATTCATTTTCTCGACTTCCGCGCTGCCGCCCTCCGGCGTCGACTGCGCGTCACCGATCATCGGATTGATCTTGCCGAGGCCCTTGATGCCGCCGGCGGCATTGATCTCGTCGATGGCGAGGGTTGCGCCGAGCTTGCCTTGCTGGCCGGAATACGACAGCGCGCCAGAAAGCGGCTGCAATACGCCGAGCTTGACGCCCGCACCCTGCGCCCGCAGGACCGCAGGCGCCGAGACGACGCCGGTTGCCATGGCGGCAGCGCCGAGCGCCGTCGTTTGCAGGAAGTTGCGGCGGCTGAATTTATCACGCGTTTGCGACATATGACTCTCCCCTTATGAAACGACAGATTCGAACGTGTTCGATCGCGATCTTCTTTTACGAGTTCGGTGGGCACGGACGACGGGCGCCCAGACTTTTCCATTTGGACGGCCGGAACGTGCCAGATCGATGACCAGGCTGTAGCGGTCCGGCCGGTAGAGCGCATGCAGATGTTCGACCGCCCTGCCGCCGGCGTCGTAGACGACGCGGGTCATTTCGATCAGCGGCGAGCCGGCGTTGACGCCGAGCGCGGCGGCGATCTCCGGCACAGCAAGCCCGGCGCCGATCTGTTGGGTCGCACGGCTCACCATAACGCCGGATCGCTCCAGCAATTCGAGCAAGGGCCGGCTGGCCAGCTCCTGGCGTGTGAAGGTGACGCCGATCCGTTCCGGAACGTGCGTGGTGAGATACGAGAATGGTTCGCCGTCGATGGAGCGAACGCGAACCGCGCGTTGAAAGAGATCGGGACTTTTGATGCCGAGCGCTTCGGCCACGGTGCCATCGGCCGGCAGATAATCGAACGACAGGAGTTTCACGGTCGTCCGCCGGCCCATGTCGGCGAGGCTCGCCAGCATGCCGGTAATGTCGCCGACGATCGGCGCCGCCGAAGGCTGAAAAATGACCCGCGTTCCGAGGCTGCGTCGCCGCTCGATCAGACGCTCGCGCTCCAGCTCGGCCAAGGCGCGGCGAATGGTGACGCGCGAAACGTCGTGCGCGGCCGCCAACTCGTTCTCGTTCGGAAGACGGCGGCCGTGGCTCAGATTGCCGCTGACAATGCGGTCGCGCAGCACCAGATAGACTTGGCGCGCTTTGGCTTCGCCGAGACGATCCGTCACCTGTTACTCCCTGCGCGGCGTGGTGGCGGTTTGCCCGCTTCTTTACTAGGTATCATTTAGCAGACAATAATGTCCGTCAACTCCCATTCGGCGGGGATGCCGATGAGCCAGCGACAGACGCTGTTCGACAAGGTGTGGTCCGCGCACGAGATCGTGCGCCAGGACAGCGGTGAATCGCTGCTGTGGGTCGACCGGCATTTCGTCCACGAGGGCTCCTTTCAAGGCTTCGATCAGGTCAAGGCGCGCGGCGGGCGCGTCGCCGAGCCGACGCTCACGTTCGGCGTCGCCGATCACTACGTTCCGACGCGCAACCGGCCGGCAATCGCCAACCCCGAGATCGCGCGGATGGTCGAGCAGCTCGACGAGAACGCACGCGCAAACGGCGTCACGCTGTTCGGCCTCAACGATCCGCGCCAGGGCATCGTTCACGTCATCGGACCCGAACAGGGCCTGACACTGCCGGGCCTTCTCATCGTCTGCGGCGACAGTCATACCTCGACGCATGGCGCGTTCGGCGCACTCGCATTCGGCATCGGCGCGTCGGAAGTCGCCCACGTGCTGATGACGCAAACGCTCTGGCAGAAGAAGCCCAAGCGCCTGCGTGTCACCGTCGACGGAGAATTGCTCGACGGCATCGGCGCCAAGGACATCGCGCTGACGCTGATCGCAAAGATCGGAGCCGACGGCGCGCAAGGTCACGCGCTCGAATTCGCCGGCTCCGCCATTCGCTCTCTGTCGATGGAAGCGCGGCTCACGCTCTGCAACATGTCGATCGAAGCCGGCGCACGCTGCGGCATGGTGGCGCCGGATGCAACGACGTTCTCTTGCACAAAGGGGCGCCCCTACGCGCCAAAAGGCGAAGCTTTCGAACGCGCGATGGCGTATTGGCAGACATTGCATTCCGATGAGGGCGCATCGTTCGACCGCGAAGTCACGCTCGATGCCGCCCGCATCGCCCCTGTGGTCACCTGGGGTACCAGCCCCGAGCACGCGCTGCCGATCGACGCGCGCGTGCCCGACCCGGCGCGCGAAACCGACGAGACCCGCGCCAAGGCGTTGGCTGACGCGCTTGCCTACATGGACCTGCAACCCAATCAGAAGCTGACCGACATCCGCGTCGACCGCATCTTCATCGGCTCCTGCACAAATGCGCGCATCGAGGATCTGCGCGCGGCCGCCGCTGTACTTGACGGACGTGTCAGCAAGGTGCCCGGACTGGTGTCGCCCGGCTCGTCCGCGGTGAAACGGCAGGCCGAGCAGGAAGGCCTCGACCGCATCTTCCGCGACGCCGGGCTCGAATGGGCGGACTCCGGCTGCTCGATGTGTGTCGGCATCAACGGCGACCTGGTCGCCTCCGGCGAGCGCTGCGCCTCGAGCACCAACCGGAACTTCCGCGGGCGTCAGGGCCCCGGCGCGCGCACGCATATCATGTCGCCCGCAATGGTTGCCGCCGCGGCGGTGAGCGGCCATCTCGCGGACGCGCGGCCCTTGCTTGCCGGACGCAAGAGCTGAACGATGGAAAAATTCACCGCGCTTACCGCAACGGCCTGCCCGCTCGAACTGTCCGGCGTCGACACCGATCAGATTCTCCCGGCGCGCTATCTCAAGGTGAAGCGCGCGGCCGGGCTCGGGCCCTATCTGTTTCATGATTTGCGCCGCAGCGAGAGCGGCGAGCTGCGCGAAGATTTCCCTCTCAACCGGCCGCAATGGCGCGATGCGCGCATCCTTGTGGCTGGCCGGAATTTTGGCGGCGGCTCCTCGCGCGAAGCGGCGGTCTATGCGCTCTACGATGCGGGCATTCGCTGCGTGATCGCGCCGTCGTTCGGCGACATCTTCTCGCAGAATGCCACGAAAAACGGCTTGCTGACCGCGGTCGTGTCCGAGGCCGACAGCGAGGCGATCGCCTCAGCCGCCGCTTCCGGGCTGCCCGTGACGATCGATCTTCAGGAATGCCGGATCGTTTGCGGCAATCAGGCGTGGGCTTTCGCCATCGATCCCGCCCGACGCGAACGGCTGCTCAACGGCTGGGACGATATCGCCATGACCGAAAGTTTCCGGCCGCGGATTGTGGCCTTTCGCGCGGCCGACGCCGCGGCGCATCCCTGGAAATATCCCTCGCGCGCCTAGTCAGGCGTGGCCTGTGGCAAGGTGCGGAAAAAGCGCCGCCGCGTTGCCGGCCCTGACCGCATGCCTGTCCGGCGCGCTCAGCCCGAGTTCCTCAATGCCTTTCAGCGTTGCCGTCATCGTCGGCTCGCCGGCATGCGGATAGTCGCTGCCGAACATCACGTTCGAGATCGGCGCCAGCCTGAGCATGGGATCGAAAGCGAAAAGGTTGGCCGACAACGCCGTATCGAAATAAAGCCGGCCGAGCTCGGCCAATACGCCATCGGGCACCGCTTGCCTGAATTCCGGCCGCACCGTCAGGCGCGCGATCCGCTGCGCCAGATAAGGCACCGCGCCACCCGCGTGCGAGAAGATGAAACGGATATCATGGCAGCGCGCCAGCGTGCCGCCATAAAGCAGACTGACGATCGCGCGCGTCGTGTCGAATGGAAATTCGAGTGACGGGATCGGAATATGCGGTAGCGGATTCTTGTACGGCCCTGTGGTCGGGTGAAAGAACACGACGACCTTGCGGCGGTTCAGCTCATCGAAAACGGGCCGAAAGGTCTCTTCCCCCGGATAGCGGCCGTCGTAATTCGTCATCAGGACGACGCCATCCGCGCCAAGCGTGCCGAACGCATAGTCGATCTCGCGCAGGCTCGTCTCGACGTCCGGCAGCGTCAGCGTCGCGAACAGGCCGAACCGCCCGGGAAAATCGCGCTTCATTTGCGCGGCGTACTCGTTGCACGCGCGCGCGAGCTTGCAGGTTTCCGCGACATCGCCGAACCACACGCCGGGCGCTGAAATCGACGTAATGGCGGCGCGAACGCCGTTGCGATCCATTGCCTCGATCGAAATCGCCGGCGACCATTCCGGCGGCGAGCCGAACAGGCCTTGCGGGCCAAGCCGGCTGCCCAGCGCCGTCAGGTAAGCCGGCGGCAGGATGTGATGGTGAATGTCGATTGCGCCGTCCACATGGCCCTCCCTAATTTGCGGGCAGTTCGCGATCGATCAGCGCGCCGTAATCGTCGGCGAAAGCCATGATGACCTGGCGCAGGCTTTGCAGCTGCTCCTGCGTGACCGGCAGGCTGACGAACATATCGCCGCGCGCGGCGACGAGGATTGAACGCAAAATGCTTTCCATATGGAAGAGCTGGCCGAGCTTTTTGCTGACGGGAGGAATATCGCCTGGCGTGTTAATCGGCTTGCGGGAGAAATGGATCGTCAGCAGCGAGCCGAGGCCCGTGCACCGGATCGGCACACCTTTCTTCGTCATCACGTCGTTGAGGGTCTTGTGGAACTGCTTGCAGGACGCTTCGAACTCATCCGCCACGCTCGCGGTAAAGACCTTCGTCAGCGCGGCGTATCCAGCCATCATCGTGCAGACGTTGTTGTTGAATGTTCCGGCATGCTTGAACGCGGCTGCCGTGCGATAGTCGTAGCGCGCCATGACGTCCTTGCGCCCACCGAAAGCGCCGGTCGGCAGGCCGCCACCGATGTATTTTCCGAGCGTCGTCAGGTCCGGCTTTATCCCGAGCGTGCCCTGCATTCCTCCGGCGCCGCAGCGGGAGGTCTTGACCTCGTCGAAGATCAACAGCGCGCCGGCGCGTTCGCTCTCCGCGCGCAGCGACGTGAGGAATTCTGGCGTGCCGGGAATGTTGCCGCCGGCGCCGAGGATCGGCTCGACGATCACCGCCGCAAGGTCGGCAGCATGTTGCCGGATCAGAGCGGTTGAGCCCTCGGTGTCGTTAAAGTCAGCGAGCACGTAGTCGAACGGCACGTTCACGGGGCTGCCGCCGCCGGTAAAGACCAGAACGCCGCCGTGATAGGCCTCGCGAAACACCAGAACCTTGCGGCGCTTGGTGACCGCTATCGCGGTCACTATCGCCATCAAATTGGCTTCCGTGCCGGAATTGCAGAAGCGCAGCAATTCCATGGAGGGAAATCGCGCCCGCACGACCTCGGCCAGATTGGCTTCGAGCAGCGTCGGCGAGGCCATCACGGTGCCGAGTTCGAGCGCCTCATGGATGGCGGCCTTGATCACCGGATTGGAATGGCCGAACAGGCCGGCGGAATACTCGCCGACGAAGTCGATATAGCTGTGGCCGTCGACGTCGAAGAGCTGCGCATCGACGCCCTTCACCATCGTGAGCGGGAACGGATCGAAGTGCAGCACCGAGCGGGTGTTGCCGCCCGGCATGACGGCTTGAGCGCGTTGGTTGGCGAGCCTGCTATTGGGATTTTTCGCGGCGTATTCTTCGCGCGCCAGCGCGAGCGCAGCATCCACCGACAAGTTGGCGTCCGTTCTTGCCATCGTCTTCAGCCCTGGCACATTTTATGGACGACCGACGCCAGAACTTTCGTCCCGGCGGCGAAGTCGGCCATTTCCATGTGCTCCTTCGGATTGTGGCTGCCGTGAGTGTTGCGGATCAGCAGGACGGAGGCCGGAATGCCGCGGCGCTGGAACATGGCGGCATCGTGCCCGACTGTAGGCATGCGATAAGGCGCGATGCCCACCTCTTTTCCCGCGTTCTCCACCGTTGCCAGCAGCGATGGATCGAGGTTGACAGCAGGCGTTCCGACTCGCTTGCCGAAATCGAATTCGACATTGTGCTCGCGAGCCAGCTCGCTCGCGCGACGGGCGATGCTGCTTTGCAAGTCTTCCATGACATCGTTCCTCGTACCACCGATATTCAGCGTAAATGTCACCTGACCGGGCACCTTGGTCATGGTGTGTTCGGCGCTATCGGTCTGGAAAATGCCGCAGGTAAAGACGAGGTCGTCGTTGCCGGCGTCAATCAATTGCTGCCAGCGCTCATCCGCGAGCGCGATCAGCTTGGCGCTCGCGATGAGCGCGTCGCGGCGAAACCGCCGCGGCACCGCGCCCGAATGCGCGTAGTGGCCATAGCATCTGGCGAAGGGATGCCGGATATTGCCGCGGATCGCAGTAGCAACGCCGAGCGGGCGGCCGAGATTTTCCAGGAGCGGCGCCTGCTCGATATGCAGCTCGAAATAGGCCTTGAGCTTGCCGAGCGGCACCGTGGGCTCGAGCTTGCCCTTTGGCAGTTCAATGCCGAGCCCGGCGATGTGCTCGGCAAGGGTCTTGCCTGTGTCGTAGCGGCGCAGCGCGCCGAGGTCGTCATGTGTCAGCTCGCCGAGCAACAGCTTGCTGCCGAGATAGGCCTGGCTGAACCACGGACTCTCCTCGCCGCGAAAGCCCACGACACGCACGTTTCTGCTTTTGGTCGCGCCCGCACGCCGGACCGCGCTCAACACCGCAAGCCCCGCAATGACGCCCGCCAGCCCGTCGTAGTTGCCGCCGACCGGCACTGAATCGAGGTGCGAGGCGATCATGATTTCGGGCGCCTCGCGGATTTGACCCGGTGCGGCGATGTGCAGGTTGCCACCGTGATCGTAGGCCGTCTCCAGTCCCTCGCTTTTTGCGAAGGCCTCGACCGTTTTGCCAGCCTGCGTTTCACGCGGGCCGAAGGCATCGCGCGTGACGCCTTCACCGTCGCGCGAGTCCTCGCGGATCTTGCCGAACAACGCGGTGAGCGCCGGCATCAGACCCTCGATTGAATTGACGACCGAGTCTTTCATTGTCGCGCGCTTCAACCCGGCTTGACGAATTTGCCGTAGCCAGCGTCCGCCAGCACTTGCCCGTTCTCGAACACCTTGCGGCCGCGCACATAAGTCGCGCGCACGAAGCCGGCCATTTTCATGCCCGCGTAAGGAGACCATTTCACGGCGGATGTCATTTTTTCCGCTTCGAATACGCGCTCTTGCGGACAGAACACTGCAATATCGGCGTCCGCTCCCACAGCTAAAACCCCTTTGCGTGGATAAAGGCCGAAATGGCGGGCGGGATTTTCCGCCGTCATGCGCGCGACCAGCGTCGGCGAATGCGAATGATCTTTAACAGCTCCCGTAAAGAACGCCGGCAGCAGCGTCTCAAGCCCCGGAATGCCCGAGCCGTTCTTGGCCATATCGGGGTCCGACTTGCGGCTGAGCGGCCACGCCACGTGATCCGTTGACACCAGATCGATTTCGCCGTCCGCGAGGCTGCGCCACATCTCTTGCCGCTCGGCTTCGGCGCGAATGGGCGGGTTGAGCTTGAGGAAGGCGCCCTGCCTGATCGCGTCCCGGTCATTGAATATGAAGTAGTGGACGCAGGTCTCGACGCTGATCTTTGCGCCGCGCTCGCGATAATGGCGCGCAATACGGTTGCCGGCGGCGATGGTGCTGTGGACGATGTGGCAGCGCACGCCTGTCCCCGCCGCAAGTTCGAGGATTTGCGCGTCAGCGACGAGCTCGGCAATCGGCGCACGGCCGGCGCCGTGTATTTCCATGCCCTTCTTTCCGGCCGCGGCCGCGCGCGCGATCAGCCGGCTGACCAGTTCCTGGTCCTCATTGTGAAACGCCACCGCCACACCGAGCGCGGCGGCCTCGAGGAAGATCTCGTACATCTCGCCGGTGGTGAAGCGCGGGAAACGAACAGGATGATATTCGTAAGTTGACAGCTTGATCGAAGCCGCGCCGGCGCGGATCAAATCGCGCAGCACCGTGAAGTTGCCGTCCTTGCGCGCCGTGACGTAGAGGCCGACGTCGACCGTCGCGTATTGCCCGATGGCGTCTATTTTCTGCTTGAGCAAGTCGAGTGTGTTGACCGGCACCGGTTCATCGAAGGGCATGTCGATGATGGTCGTCACGCCGCCGGCGGCGGCCGCCCGTGTGGCGTCCTGCAACCCCTTGAACCCTTCGTGGCTGCCGGCGTGAACTTGCGCGTCGACGAGGCCCGGGAACAGCAGGCACCCGCTATGGTCCTCGACCGACTTGGCCTGCGGCGCCGTCCCCTCGCCCGTGGCAACGATCTTTCCGCCCGCAACCACGACATAGCCGCCGGATACAACCCGGTCGGGAAGAACGACGTCGCCTTTAAGAACGAGATCGGCCGATTGCTGAGTCATTTCCAGCCTGCGCCTTGCCGTCGCCTAGACCGAGATCACGTCGCGGACGCTACAATAATTGCGTCCCGCGATGCGGCCGAGCGGCCCGTAATTGACCGGGTCGATCTTTCCATCGCGCACCACGCCATTGCGCGCATGCATCAGCACGATCTCGCCGACGATCATGCGGCTCTCGGCAAACGCCAGCACCGTGTGCAGCTTGCACTCGAACTGGACCTTGCTCTCGGCAATGCGCGGCGTACGGATTTTTTCGGACGCGATCGCGGTCAACCCCGCGAGTTCGATCTTGAGAGTGCCGTTTTCCTGCTCTTCGCCGCAAAGCTGCACCTTGTGTGCAAGCTCTTGCGGAACGGTGTTGATGACGAATTCGCATGTACGCCCGATATTCCGGAACGTGCGTTTCGGCTTTTCGCTGGGCCCCACGGAAAACGCGAGATAGCCCGCCTCGACCGAGGCGATCATGAAGCTGCTGAACGGCGCCGCGTTGACGGTGCCGTCCTCGTTGAGCGTCGACACGAAAGCGATCGGGCGCGGAATGACGGAGCCGTTGAGCAGGCGATAGCGTTCGTCGAAGCTCAACCCGGCAAGCTCGAGGCGATCAAACTCGCCGTGCAAATCCACGCGCTCCTCAATTCTGCCCGCGGCGAACGTCAGGTCAGCATCCGTTCAGCCTGCGGCGGCAGGAACTTGTCCGTGTAGATGTCCGCCATTTTCGGCTTTTGCGCGACACCGAACGCCTCGGCGACGAGGCCGGTCGTGTATTCGAAGCGCTTCTGGTCGACCGAACTCATGCCGTGCTGCTTGACCCACGGCGTCAACAGCGAGCCGTCGATGATAAGCTGGTTCCGCTCCATCTCGACGTCGTGCTTGATCAGGTTGTCACGTTTGAGCAGCGAGTCGATCGCGGCGCTCTTGTTGGCCAGCATCGCCTTGGTGCCCTTGATGGTGCCGCGCACGAAGCCGCGGACCGCATCCGGATTCGCCTGCATGTAGTCCTTGCGGCAGACCAGGCTGAGCGAATAGAGCGCCAGCCCGTTTTTGTTGAATTGCAGATAGCCGATGTCGTCGCGCGGGACGCCGGCGGCTGCGATGTTGAGAACGGCGGTGACGAAGAAACCGAGCGAGGCGTCGACGCGCTTCTGGATCACCATGCTGTCGCGGAGCTGGCCACTCATGTTCTGTGTTTTGATTTTCTTCACGTCGACGTTGTTGATCTTGCAGAGCACCTGGAACAGCGGCCAGGTGGCGTCGCCTTCCGAAATCGCGAGACTGCGCCCTTCCAGATCCTTCAGCGTCTTGATGCCGGACGACTTGAGGAAGATCACCGCGCTCGGCGCCGCGTCGTACACGATGCAGGTGTCGATCGCCTGGGCGTTCGGGTTGTCACGATTGAACTTGGCCAAGAGGTTCGGATCGACCAGCCCCATGTCGAGCGCACCGCCCGCGAGCTTGGTCAGATTGTCGGCTGAGCCATAGCCGCGCATAAGTTGCGGGTTGATCTTCTCCGCGGCGAACAGGCCGAGGTCCTCCGCATAAGTCCAGATCGAGTGGTTGCCCTGCCAGACCCAATCGACGGCGAAGCGGACGGTATGTGCGGCGTTTTGTCCGCGCCCGATTGCGGGCATGGCGAGCGCGCCGGCGGTGCCGGCGAGGAAGGAGCGGCGCGAAACTGCTTTCATGATCGTTATCTCCGGCAGAGGGCGAATTTTTGTTTCTGCGAGTGTCGCGGGCCTAAGTGCTTGTCCGTATATGCAGCGGTTCCTAAGCCGATTAGCCAATAACCCGAGCGGGCATTGCCGTAGCCCGCATTTACGTTATCCTTTTGCCGCTCAAGCAAAGGCTTAGGCAAGTTTGAAACGGTGGTCTGGCGGGCGTACGATACCGTAGCAAACCCAGGCTTTTGTCCGAGGTATGACGGGTGGAGTTGGCTCGATCAAAAACCAGGCGCGTGGCCCAGCAGGCGGAAGCCGCGTTGGTCTCGCCGCTGATGGACTACGCGGTCCTCGACGGCCGCACGCCGACGGTCGACCAGGTCCGCGGCCAGGCCGAAAAAATCATGCAGACCGGCCCTCTGGCCAGGGTCAATCGCGCCCGCAAGCTGTTTCAATACATCGTCGATCAAACGCTTGGCGGAAATTCCAAGCGGCTGAAGCAGTATTCGATCGCGACCGAAGCTCTCGGGCGGGGCACGGATTTCGACCCCGACACCGATCCGATCGTTCGCCTCGAGGCGAGCAAGCTGCGCCGGGCGCTCGATGACTATTACCTGCGCTCCGGGTCGAGCGATCCAGTTCGCATCTCGATCCCGAAGGGCAGCTACGTGCCCGTCTTCGAGCTGCTCGACGGGAAATCCGGCGAGTCCAAGGCCGACCCTGCGCCGGCCGGAATCGTCAATTACGGTACGCAGACTCTCAGCGTGCAGCGGCTTCTGATCATACCGCCGCAGGTTCAGCTCAAGAACGGCGCCGCCCAGACGTTGACCGACGGGCTGTTCGAGCAGCTCAACGTCGAACTCGCGCGCTATAGCGACATCTCGCTGGTGACGCACTCCGAGATACACGGCGACATGGCCATCGACCTCGTGGGCGCGGGCGTCAAATCGCAAGCACGGTTTGTGGTCTCGGGCAGCGCCCGCGAGAACGGCGAGCAGGTCCGCATCACCGTTCGGCTTCACGACGTACGCGCCGGCTCGATCATCTGGATCGAATGCTTCGATCTCGACACAAATTCCAGTCAGGGACTGCAGACCGAGGAAACGATCGCGCGCCACATCGCCGGCGCGATCGCGGACTACTACGGCGTCATTTCACACACCCTGAGCCTGCAATCGGTCTATTCGGTCGGCAAGCCGTGGAATTTGCAGGACGCCATCCAACGCCATCGGTATCTGGCGCGCACGCTCACCGAGCGCGTTTACCGGATCGCGCGCGCCGACCTCGAAATCGGCATGACACAGGCCGCGTTCCACCCCATGGTCTGGGCCGCGCTCGCGCATACGATCTTTTACGGCAACGTGCTCGGCTTCGACGACGACGAAAACTGGATGACGCTGGTCTATCGCTACGCCCAGCGCTCGTTCGAGCTCGACCATAAATGCGCCTTTGGCCACGTCGTCATCGGCCTGCACGGCCTTTATCAGCGCGAATTCGACGACGTGTTCGAGACTTGCAAGCGCATCATGCAGGACAATCCGCACGCGCCGAGCACAAAGCTGAGCGCGGGCTTTTTCCGCTCGCTCGCCGGCGACTGGACGAACGGCTGCGCAATGCTCAATTCGGCGCTGTCCACCCTGCTCCACCCGCCCGGCTGGGCTTACCGCGTCACCTTCCTCGATCACTACCGGCGCAAGAACTACGTCGAGGCGCTGCACGAGATCGGGAAATATCACGCGCCGGAACACTTCACGCCGCCGCTTCTGCGCGCCGCGGCGTTGGCGCAACTTGGCCGCATCGAAGAGGCATCGGGCTCGGTCGCCGAAGTGCTGCGCATCTGCCCGCGCTTTACGACCATCGCGCCGCGTTACTTCCGCTATTTGACGGCATTCGACGATATTTCCGACCACCTGATGCAGGCGCTGCACAAGGCCGGGCTCGACCTTTAACGCCGGGCGCGAATTAGCCGCCCAGCTCCTGGCTGCGGAATGCCCAACGGGTCATCCGCGTCTCGAACATCACGCAGATCGCGTACATCCCGATTCCCATCGCCCCGACGACGATCAGGCCGGCGAAAACCAGCGGGACCTCGAAGCGCGAGGATGCCGACAGCATCAGGTAGCCGATGCCCTTGTTGGACGCGACGGTCTCCGAAATCACCGAGCCGATGAAGGACAGCGTGATCGCAATCTTGAGCGAGGCGAACAGGTACGGCGTCGAGCGCGGAATGCCGACCTTTGTGAGGATTTCCCAGCGCGAAGCGCCGAGCGAACGCAGCACATCGCGCATTTCCGGCTCAATGGTCGCAAGCCCAGTCGCGATGTTCACCGCGATCGGAAAAAACGCGATGCTGCACGCGGTAATAACCGCCGGCACGGTGCCGATCCCGAACCAGATCACGATAATCGGCACCAGCGCCACTTTCGGGATCGAATTAAATCCGATCATGACCGGGTAAAGTCCCGCGTAAACGACGCGCGAGGCGCCGACCGCAAGCCCGATCAACATTCCGCCGGCGACCGCGAGCACGAAGCCGATAATGGTCGTGAAAAGCGTATGCAGGCTGTGGTCGATGATTTGCGCATGATAAGCATACATGGTCTGAAAAATAAGGGTCGGCCGCGGCAGCACATAAGGCGGCACGTTGAACAGCCGGCAGCCTAGTTCCCACGTCACAAAAAGCCCGACGGTGACGGCCCATGGCATTATCAATTGCATGCGCCGGATGCTCGTCATGTCGACAGCTCGTGGCTGATGCGCGAGCGCAGCCCATGCACGATGTTGATGAATTTTGCCTCGAACGTCGTTTCCAGCGTTCGCGGGCGCGGCAGATCGACCTTCGTCTTGTAGACCACACGTCCCGGCCGGTGGCTGATGACGAACACCGTGTCCGACAGGTAGACCGCTTCACGCAGGTCGTGGGTCACCAGCACGGCGGTGAAGTGCTTCTGCAGCCACAGATTCTGCATGACCGCCCATAGTTCTTCGCGCGTAAAGGCATCGAGTGCGCCGAACGGCTCATCGAGCATCAGCAATTCGGGCTGGTGCACCAGCGCGCGGCAAAGGTTGGCGCGCTGCTGCATGCCCCCCGACAATTCCCATGGATATTTCTTGCCGAACTTGCTCAAGCCGACGGTCGCAAGCAGCTGTTCGGCTTGCGCGACGTATTTTGCCTTCTCGCTGCGCAAGCGGCGCTTGTGCGGTTCGACGATCTCGAACGGCAACATGACGTTGTCGAGGGTCGTACGCCACGGCATCAACGTGGAATTCTGAAACGCCATGCCGACGCCCTGGATCGGGCGCGTCACCTTTTCGCCGGCGACAAGAATCTCGCCGCTGGTCGGCGGCACGAGACCGGTCACCAGCTTCATAAGGGACGATTTGCCGCAGCCGCTCGGGCCAACCACCGCAACGAAGTCGCCCTTGGCGATGTCGAGCGTCAGGTTTTGGACAGCCAATATTCCGTCTTCGCCTTGACCGTAGGTCAGGCTGACGTCGCGGATTGCTACTAACGGCGCGGGCTGCATCACCTTGGGGGGAAGCTGGCGTTCCAATTCATGCGCGCAGGCACTCTACCATTTGCCCGGGGCAAGCTTGTCGACCATCTCGTCGTAGTTCTCGGAGAGCGGAAGAATGATCGGATAGGTGACGCCGACGTCGAGCCACGCGTTCATCCGGTCCTTGATCCGCGTCACGTTGCCCGAAATGGTCAACGAGTCGGTCACCTCGTCGCTCACCAGCTTCATCGCGTCCTCGATGCCGCCCGGCCGGGCTGGCCAGCCGCCCATGGTCTTGTTGATGCGGTCAAGCAGTTCCGGCTCGAGCCCCGCCGCCTTGCCGATATGCGGCTGCTGGCCGAGATATTTGGTGACGAGATAGCGCGACACTTCACGCGCCGATTTTTCGTCATCCGACATCGAGATGTTGATGAGTTGCGGCTGCTCGAACGTGTCGAGCGAACGATTAACCTTGGCGGCGCCCTTTTTCACCCACTCGACCATCCCGCGTGTGTAGTCCGGCGAAAGGAGACCGTTGAACAGCGCGCCGTCGGCGATTTCACCGGCCAGTTGCGTCATGACCGGTCCCGTCGGCCCGATGTAGAGCTTGACGTTTTTCGGCTCGCGCTTGGAGCCGTGACCGAGATCGAGGCTGATGTCGCGTAACTTTACAAATTGGCCTTCGTAGGTGAACTCCTCGAGATTCAAGAGGCGGCGTACCGCGGTGAGAAACTCACGCATCTGCTCGATCGGTTTCGAACGCTCGATCCCCTGCTTCCAGGCAAGCGGATCCCAATAAGCGCCGAGCCCGCAAATCACGCGATTTGGCGCAAGCTCATCGAGCGTCGCCAATGTCATCGCCATCAGCGCAGGCCCGCGCGTCCACGAATTGACGATGCCGGTGCAAAGCTTGATCCGCTTGGTCACCGCGGCGAACGCGCCAAGAACGGAGAAGGCGTCGCGCGCCAGGCGCGTCTCTGTCACCCAGGCGGACTCGAACCCGAGCCTCTCGATTTTTTGCACCAGCTCAATCTGCTTGGCGGTCGACGGCCGGTCGAGAAAGCAAAATCCAACCCGTTCCATTCCCTAGTCCCCGGTTTGGGCCGCGCATTTGTGAAAGCCCGCAATATCTGCTTCTTTTTCAGTTCGCTACTGCGAAAGACAGTTTTTTACCGTTCGCTACTGACGCGCCTCAGGACGCAAGACTACGCAAGAAAAACGCGGGCGACCCTGACATTATATGCTTGGCCCGGGAGCGGAAATTTGCCGGATTCCAATCGATATCGTCCGACCGAAGGCGACGTCGCCGCCTGGCTCACGCGCCTGGAAGACCGTCCTCTTCGCGCGCTCATGGATGAAGCCGCCGGCTTGCGCCGGCACGGACACGGCAACGTCATTTCCTTCTCACCGAAGGTGTTTATTCCGCTGACGCAATTGTGCCGTGACGCCTGCGGCTATTGCGCCTTTGCCAAACCGCCGCGCGCCCTCGAACGGCCCTACCTTACCGCCGACGACGTGTTG
>JBAUHH010000341.1:0-6174 GCA_049680165.1 Pseudolabrys sp. | reverse complement strand
CCGTGTGGGTCTGCCCGAGATAATGCATGTCGAGCTCGAATTGGACGTCGATGCGCTCGACCGCGAGCCCGCCCTTCTCGACGACAGCGCGTGCCTCGTGCCCCGCTGCCACCATGCGCTTGTCGAGCGCCGCGGTGTCCAGCCCGTCCAGCATGAGGTTCACCGTCTGCACCTGATCGTGGCGCAAGTCCGCGATGACGCATCCGAGCGCCGACGTGACGCCCGGAAAGCGCGGCACCAGCGCACACTTCAATCCGATCTCCTTCACCAGAGCGCCGGCGTGCAGCGCGCCACCGCCGCCAAACGGCATGCCGGCAAATTTCGCCGGATCGTGCCCGCGCTCGATTGAAACAAGCCGGATGGCGCCCGCCATGCGCGCATCGGCCACGCGCACAATGGCTTCCGCAGCCGCCATTACATCGAGGCGGAGCGGCTTGCCGACATGCGTTGCGATGGCGCGCTTGGCTGCTTCGGCGTCGAGCCGCGCAAGCTTGCCGCCAATCGGCTTGTCCGCGTTGATGCGCCCGAGCACGACGTGCGCATCGGTCAGCGTCGGCCGATCATTGCCCTGCCCGTAGCACGCCGGGCCGGGCACCGAGCCCGCGCTTTCCGGCCCGACCTGCAACAGCCCGCCGCGGTCGACGAACGCGATCGAGCCGCCGCCCGCGCCGATGGTTGTGATTTCGACCATCGGCGTGCGGATGACGAGGCCGAAATCGATCGTGGTCTGCGCGGCGACGGAGGCTTTGCCATTGGCGATCACCGATACGTCGAACGATGTGCCGCCGAGATCGCAGGTGATGACGTTGTTGTAGCCGGCCGCGCGCGCGATCGCCGCCGCCGCGATGACGCCGGCCGCCGGCCCGGACAACGCGGTGCGCACCGGCAGCCGCCGCGCCATGACGGTCGACATCACGCCGCCGTTCGACTGCACAATATGGAACTGCCCGCCGAACGCGTCGCGTTTCAATGCGCTTTCCAGTTTGCCGAGATAGTCGCCGACCACCGGCTGGAGATAGCCGTTGATCGCCGCGGTCGAGGAGCGCTCGAACTCGCGGATCTCCGGCAAAATCTGATGCGAAGCGGACAGATGATCGCCGGTCCAGACTTCGCGCGCGGCGGCAAGCGCGCGCCGCTCGTTCTCAGCATTGGCGTAAGCGTTGATGAAAATGATGACGAGCGCCTGCGCACCCCTTTCGCGCAGCGTTCGCGCCGCCGCGCGCACCGCATCTTCGTCAACCTGGTCGCGGATCGTGCCGTCCGCCAGCGTGCGCTCCTTGACTTCAAGCCGCAGATCGCGGTCGGCGATCGGCGTGAAATCGCCCCATAGGCCCCAGGTCTTGCGCCGGTCGCGGCGGCGCATTTCGAGCACGTCACGGAAGCCGCGCGTCGTGATGACGCCGATCTTCGGGCCGCGCCGCTCCAGCAGCGTATTGGTGCCGACCGTCGTGCCGTGCACGATCGAGCCGAGCTTTTCGAGTTTGCCCAGCGTACGCAGGCCGGTCATGAAGCCTGCGGCCTCGTCGCCGCGCTGCGACGGCACCTTCGCGGTCTTGAACGTGCGCGCGGCATCGTCGAACAACAGCAGGTCGGTGAACGTCCCGCCGACATCGACGCCGATAACGCTGCCTGTGGTCTTGCTCACGCCGCCTGCCCTCCGCGCCGCGCGGCCGTCGCGGCAGCGTCGATCGTGCCGTCGTCGCGGATCACGACGCCGTAGCCGGCGCGCGCCGCCTCGCGCGAGATGTAGCCGAGCGCGACATCGCGCGCGACCTTTGCCGGATCGCGCGTCATCGGATCGCCGAAGCCGCCGCCGCCGGGCGTTTCAAGCCGCACCTTCTGGCCTTTGCGGATTTTCACGTCGGTGATCTTGGAGACCAGCGGCGGCGCGCGCTCACCCGCGTCGGTCTCATAGAAGAAGGCGTTGAGCCTGGCCGGCCGCCCGCCGGCGACGCCGAACGGCGGATATTTGCCGCGTTCGCCGAGCAGAAAGACATCAGTATCGCCCTCAGCCAACGCCTCGATCTCGTAGATCGCGCCAAGCCCGCCGCGATGGAAGCCGGGCCCGCCGGAATCCGGGCGCAGCGCCCATTGCGTGAACATCACCGGATAAAGCGACTCGAGGATTTCGAGCGGCGGGATGGTGGCGGTCGAGATCGGATTGTTGCCGTGATTGAGCCCGTCGCTTTCCGGATTGCCGCCGAGCCCGCCGCCGAAGAAGCAGAACATCACCCAGCGGCGGCCGTGCTCGCGCCAGCCCGACAGCGACAGCGCGTTGATGGTGGCGAAAGGCCCGCCATTGGCGCGCTCCGGCGCAACTTGCGCGAACGCACCGAAAATCGTGTCGATGACCCGCAGGATCGTCTCGGTATAGCCGCCAACGGGCTTCGGCGCCGAAACGCCGAGCAGCGTCGTATCCGGAATGACGAACTCGATCGGCGCAAGGCAGCCGGCATTGGCCGGCACGTCGGTGAAGATGTGCTTGAGCGCGACATAGCAGCAGGCAACCGCGGTCGAGCGCGCGATGTTGAGCGGACCGTCGCAGGGCGGCGATGAGCGCGAGAAATCGAGCCGCATGGTGTCCCCTCGAATGGTGAGATCCAGCGCGATGCGCAGCGGCTTGTCGGTAACGCCGTCATTGTCGAGAAAATCGTCGTACGAATAGGTGCCATCGGGTAGCGCCGCAATATTGGCGCGCATCAGCGTCTCGGCGCGCGCGCTTAAGGCGCTGAGCGCAGCCGCAATCTTGTCGGCGCCATATTCCTCCAGCAGCACATGCAACCGCTTCTCGCCAAGGTCGAGCGCGTTGAGCTGTCCGTTGAGGTCGCCCCAGTTCGATTGCGGCACGCGCGAATTGGCGCCGAGAATATCGATGATGTCCTGTTGCAGCACGCCGCTGCGTATCAGCTTCACCGGCGGGATGCGGAAACCTTCCTGAAAGCTCTCGGTCGCCTTGGCATTGAAATTGCCGGGCACGTTGCCACCGACGTCGAGCCAGTGACCGACCGAGGCGAGCCAGGCGAACACCTTGCCGTCCCAGATCAGCGGCCGCACCAGCCTGAAGTCGTTGAGATGCGTGCCGCCGTCGTAAGGGTCGTTGAAGATGTAGGTGTCGCCGGGCGCAGGCGCGCCGTCGATTTTCACCTTGTCGATCACGGCCTTGACCGCGAAAGCCATGGCGCCGACGAAAATCGGCAGGCCCGACGTGCCCTGCACCAGTGTCGCCCCGGTCTCGGCATGATAGAGGCCGTGGCAAGCGTCGTGCGCCTCGGCGATGATCGGATTGAACGCCGAGCGGTAGAGCGTCGCGTCCATCTCGTCGGCGATCTGCACCAGACGGCCGTTGAGCACCGCAAGCGTGACGGGATCGAGCGTCGTGGTCATTTACGTCCCGTCTCGTATTGCTTGCCGCGCGCCAGCATTTCCGGTGTGCCGATCACCGCGTTAAGCGAATCGAAATCGTGCATGCGGGCGCGGAAAGGCTCGGTCGAGCCGTGCGTGGCGAGCGACACATAATATTCTTCCGCCGCCTTGCCGAGCGCGCGCACGATGCCGCCGGGAAAGATCACCAGCGCGAAGCCGAGCTTTTCTAGCTCGGCCGCCTGCATCGGCGGCGTCTTGCCGCCCTCGACCATGTTCGCCATCAACGGCACCGCATCGCCAAGCGCCTTCGTGATCTTCTCCAGCTCATCGCGCGCCTTCGGCGCCTCGACGAACAGCATGTCGGCGCCCGCCTCGCGATATTGCCCGGCGCGGGCGATGGCGCGGTCGAAGCCTTCCACGGCCACCGCATCGGTGCGCGCGATGATCAGCGTATCGGCCGAATGTCGCGCATCGGCCGCGGCCTTGATTTTGCCCGCCATTTCATCGGCAGAGATCAATGACTTGTCGTCGAGGTGGCCGCACCGCTTGGGGAAAGTCTGGTCCTCGATCTGGACGGCGTTGGCGCCCGCGCGCTCGAAGGCGCGCACGGTGCGCTGCACGTTGAGCGCATTGCCGTAGCCGTTATCGGCATCGACGATGAGATACGAATCGACCCGGTCGCGGATCAACGCGATGGTGTCGGCCACCTCGCTGACACTAACCAATCCGATGTCCGGCCGCCCGAGCCGCGTATAGGCAATCGCCGCGCCGGAGACATAGAGCGTCTCGAAGCCGGCGGACGAGGCAATCAGCGCGGTCAGCGCGTCGTAGATGCCCGGCGCCACCACGATCGGCGGTTTCGACAGGCGCGATTTGAGCGATGCGGTTTGAGCCATAATTCACATTCCGAGATAGGCCCGCTTGAGATCCGGATTTTCCCGGATCTCGGCAGCGGTGCCGGCCATGACGATACTGCCGTGTTCGAGGATGTAGGCGCGATGGCTGATGTCGAGGCTTTGCACGGCATTCTGCTCGACCAGCAGGATAGCAAGGCCATCGCGATTGAGTTGCCCGATCAACGCAAAAAGCTCTTCCACGAGCAGCGGCGAAAGCCCGAGCGATGGCTCATCGAGAATGATGAGCTCGGGCTCCGCCATCAGCCCACGGCCGATCGCCAGCATCTGCTGCTCACCGCCCGACAGCGTGCCGGCGCGCTGCTTGTGCCGCTCACGCAGGCGCGGAAAAATCTTAAAGACGCGTTCGCGGTTATCCTTGCGCCGCTTGGCGGCGCGGCGATAGCTGCCGAGATCGAGATTCTCCTCGACCGAGAGGTTTGGAAAAATCCTGCGGCCTTCAGGCACGTGGATGAGGCCGCGCGCGACGATCGTGGCGGCCGATTCCCGCTCGATCGCCGCGCCGGCGAAACGGATGGCACCACGCCGGCAGCGAACCAGCCCCGAGATTGTCGCATTGAGCGTCGATTTGCCGGCGCCGTTCGACCCGAGCACCGCGACGATCTCGCCCTTGCCGACGGCAAGGTCGATGCCGCGAAGAATTTCGGTCTCGCCGTAACCGGCGCACAGGCCTTGCACGTCGAGCAGCGCCTCAGTGGACATGCGCGCTCCCCTTGAGCCGGTTGGCGGCATCGTGACCGAGATAGGCCTCGATCACCTTCGGGTTGGCGGCGACCGCGGCCGGCGCGCCTTCCGCGATGATGCGGCCCTCCGCCAGCACGAAGATGCGCTCGGACAGATTCATCACCGCCTGCATGACGTGCTCGATCATCAGAATGGTCACACCGCGGTCGCGGATTGCGCGAATGACCGGAACGATGTCACGGATTTCCGACGGCGTGAGACCCGCCAGCACCTCGTCGAGCAGAAGCAGCGCCGGCTTTGCGGCCAGCGCGCGCGCAAGCTCGAGCCGTTTGCAGCCCGCCACCGTGAGGCTCGCGGCGGGCCGGTCCAGCATCGGGCCGAGACCGACGTCGTTGGCGACCTGCTCTGCCGCCTCCAGCGCCGCCGCGCGCGCCGCCACATGCAGGTGCGCGCCGACCGCGATGTTTTCCCGCACGGTCAACCCCGCGAACGGTTGCACGATCTGGAATGTGCGCACGATGCCTTGGCGCGCGAGCCGGTGCGGCGGCTGCCCGGTGATATCCTCGCCCCGATAGACGATCTGCCCCGCGCTCGGCGTGAGGAAGCCGCAGATCAAGGCGAACAACGTGGTCTTCCCCGCCCCGTTCGGGCCGATCAAGGCGGTGATCTGGCCTTGTTCGGCAGACAAACAGGCTTGGTCGACCGCCAGCAATCCGCCAAACCGCTTCGAAACATTTTTCACCGAGAGCAGCGCTTCAGCCATGCGCGCTCTCCCCGGCCGGTACACTGCGCGGCTTGCGCGCAATCCAGGCCTGCGACATCAGCCCCGCGATGCCGCGCGGCGCGAGCCACACCACGAGCACCAGCACAACGCCATAAATCACCAGATCGAGCCCTGGCGCGTCGCCGGTAACGAGCTTGGCGCCCTCTCCAAGCAGCTTGACCACCAGCGCACCGAGCAACGGACCGAAGACCGTGCCGACGCCGCCGATGATCGGCGCCAGCAGCGCCTCGATCGAAATCCACGGCCCGTAGGCAATCCCCGCATCGAGAAAAAGGAAATATTGCGCGTAAAAACAACCACCTGCGGCGGTGATCGCGGCGGAAATCGTCATCGCGCCAAGCTTCGCCGCCAGCGCATCGACACCCAGCGCACGCGCCGCATCTTCGTTCTCACGCACCGCGACCAATCGCGCACCGAAACGCGAATTCT
>JBAUHH010000340.1:0-1617 GCA_049680165.1 Pseudolabrys sp. | reverse complement strand
GAGAAGGCGGTGGACAAGGTCTATTCCGAGATCGGCCGCATCCGCGAGATGAAGGAAGCCGCCGCGCGCGACGGCCGCCGCATGATGATCGCGGTCGCCGGATGTGTCGCGCAAGCCGAAGGCAAGGAGATCGCGCGCCGCGCCGGAGTCGATCTCGTGTTCGGCCCGCAGAACTATCACCGGCTGCCGGATCTCATCGCGCGCGCCGAGCGCGGCGAGAAAGTGGTCGATACCGAATTTCCGGTCGAGGACAAGTTCGACGCGCTGGCCGCGCCCGCGCGCAACGCGATCGCCAAGCGCGGCATCGCCGCCTTCGTCACCGTGCAGGAAGGTTGCGACAAGTTCTGCACCTTCTGCGTCGTGCCCTATACGCGCGGCGCGGAAGTATCGCGGCCGGTCTTAAAGATCGTCGCCGAGGTCGAGCGGCTCGCCGATGCCGGCGTGCGCGAAGTCACGCTCATTGGGCAGAACGTCAATGCCTATCACGGCGAAGGTCCGGACGGACGGCCGCGGTCGCTCGCGGCGCTGTTCTATCGTCTCGCCGAGGTGCCGGGCATCGCGCGCCTGCGCTACATGACCAGCCATCCGCGCGACATGGAAGACGACCTGGTCGCCGCGCATCGCGACCTGCCGGCGCTGATGCCCTTCGTGCATCTGCCGGTGCAGTCGGGCTCGGATCGCATTCTCGCCGCGATGAACCGCAAGCATACCGCCGCGCATTATCGCGACATCATCGCGCGCATGCGCGCGGCACGGCCCGATCTCGCTTTCTCGTCCGATTTCATCGTCGGCTTTCCCGGAGAAACCGAAGACGATTTCCGCGCCACGCTGGCGCTGATCGACGACGTTCAGTTCGCAAGCGCTTTCTCGTTTGCCTATTCGCCGCGCCCCGGCACACCGGCGGCCGAGATGGAGCAAGTGGCGCAGGACGAGAAATCCGAACGCCTGCATCGGCTGCAGGCGCTCGTCACCCGGCAGCAGCGCGCGTTCAACGCGCAATTTTCCGGCCGCACCATGGACGTGCTGCTGGAGCGGCGGGGCCGCATGCCTGGGCAACTGGTCGGCAAATCCCCATATCTCCAGGCGGTGCAGGTGATGGCACCGGCCTCGCGTGTCGGCGAGATCGTCCCCGTCACCATCACCGACGTCGGGAGCAACAGCCTGTTCGGCACACTCGCGGATGCGGCGCGCGCGCTGGCCCCGGAACAAGTTTTCGCCGCAGCAGGAGCCTGAAACCACCTTGCGCACCCGCGATCCCGTAATTCCACCCGAGGCCACATCGGAAGATACGGCCACCACGCAAATCGTGCTCGCTTTCGACGACAACCGGCTCGCTTCGATCCTTTTCGGGCAATACGGGCAAAACCTCGCTTTGATCGAGCGCCGACTCGGCGTGACGGCGGATTCGCGTGGCAACCACGTCACCATCGACGGTTCGCGCGCGGCCTGCGAGCAAGCGCGCCGCGTGCTGGAAGGGCTGTACGAGCAGATCAAGCGCGACAACGAACTGTCCGCCGGCGACGTCGAGGGCGCGATCAGGCTCGCACTCTCGCAAGGCTCGCTGTTCGACTACGACGCGGCGAACGCGCGCTCGAAGTTCGAGGAGCTCAATCTGCG
>JBAUHH010000339.1:0-1792 GCA_049680165.1 Pseudolabrys sp. | reverse complement strand
TGGCGCACGCCGTGGACAACCAACTGGTCCACGAGAATCTCGCCACCGGTTCGCGTATTGGTTTTGCCGCGCACGGGTTACCTCGCTCCTGCCCCGTCCATCGCTATCCGTTGTCGGCGGTCGGTGTCCAGACCTCTGCCATCATGGGGTGCATGCGCGAGCCGACGGTTACTGTGGCTGAATTCCGGCGGCCTTGACGACGCCGGCCCATTTCTCCTTTTCGCTCTTGATGAAGGCGGCGAATTCCTCCGGCTTGTCGCCGATCAGGATTGCGCCCAGCGGATCCAGCCGTTTCTTCACATCGTCGCTGTGCAGCGCCTCGGCCGCAGCCTTGTTGAGCTTGGCGACAACGTCAGGCGGCGTCGCCGCCGGCGCGACCATGCCGTACCAATTCTCTGTCTGGATATTCGGATAGCCGACCTCAACGGTGGTCGGAACATTCGGCAGCGCCGCGACACGCTTGGTGGTGCCGATAGCGATTGCCTTGAGCTTGCCGGCCTGCACCTGCGGGATCAGGATCGGCAGGTCGAGGAACACCATCTGCACCTGCTGCCCGAGCAAATCGTTCACCGCAGGTGCAGCGCCACGATACGGTACGTGGACGATGTTGATGTGTGCGTTGAGCTTCAGCAATTCACCGGCGAGGTGCGGCATGCTGCCGATGCCCGACGACGCGAAGTTCAACTTGCCGGGCTCCTTTTTAGCAAGCGCGACGAGTTCGGCCATATTCGAGGCCGGCACGCTGGTTGCGACCACCAGCATTTCGGGCACTTTGGCGACGAGCGTGATCGCCTTGAAATCCTTGGTGGCGTCATAGGGGACGCCCTTCTGAACGCTGGCGCTGATTGCCAGCGCACCGGCGCTGGTGACGGCGACGGTGTAGCCATCCGGATCGGCTTTCGCGACCAGTTCGGTGCCGAGCACGCCGCCGGCGCCCCCGCGGTTGTCGATGATGACTTTCTGCTTGAGGATCTCGGACATCTTCTGCCCGACCGCGCGCGCGATGATGTCGTTCGGACCGCCGGCCGGGAACGGCACGATGATCTTGATTGGTCCCTTGCTGGGGAAATCCTGCGCGCCCGCGGCCAAAGGCGCGAGCGCGATCAACAGACCAAAAAAAGCTGACTTGAAAAGCCGCATTACATTATCCTCCAATTGGGCGCCCGCCCATTGTGACCGACGAGCGGCCCCCGTCAACCGCAGAACTGAGTGGACAGGATCGGACCGTGAGTAGCGACGATATCGAGCAACGCCTGAAAGGTTATCGCGCCACGTTCGATCTTTCGGGCAAGACCGCGCTGGTGCTCGGCGCCGCTTCCGGAATCGGCAAGGCTTCGGCTGAGGCGCTGGCGGCGCTCGGCGCCGATGTCATCTGCGCCGACAGGAATCGTGACGGCGTCGAGCGCACGGCTGCCGAGATCGGCAGGCACGTGAAAGCGCAGGCGCATGTCACCGACGCGGGCAACGCCGAGGATGTCGCCGCGCTCGCCGATGCCGCGATGAAAATGAGCGGCCGCATCGACATTGCCGTGACCACGCCGGCGGTGCATGTGCGCAAACTGATGCTCGATTACACAGATGACGAGTACGACCGCGTCGCCGATCTCAATCTCCGCGGCGTGTTCCTCTTCCTGCGCGCGTTCGGCCGCATCATGCAAAAGCAGGGCGGCGGCAGCCTGATCGCCACCTCCTCGATGCGCGCAACCACGCTCGAGCCGGGACTTGCGATCTACGGCGCGACCAAAGCGGGCATTATCCAGATGGTGCGGGGGCTTGCCTCCGAGGTCGGCGT
>JBAUHH010000338.1:0-12780 GCA_049680165.1 Pseudolabrys sp. | reverse complement strand
ACAAGGTCGATTGCTGGCTGGTCAATTCCGGCTGGACCGGCGGCAAATATGGCATCGGCCGCCGCATGCCGATCAAGGCAACGCGCACGCTGCTCGCCGCCGCGCTCAACGGCTCGCTGAAGGATTCCGACTTCCGCACCGATCCGTATTTCGGCTTCTCGGTGCCGACGTCGGTGCCGGGCGTCGAGCCGCATCTGCTCAACCCGTTCAAGACCTGGAAAGACAAGGCGGAGTTCGACAAGACGGCGCGCGAACTCGTCGCCATGTTCCAGAAGAATTTCACCAAATTCGAGCAGCACGTCACGCCCGACGTGAAGGCGGCGGCGCCAGAAGTGCGCATCGCGGCTGAATAGACCGCGCTGGCCAGAAAAGAAAAAGGCGGCCTTTGCGGCCGCCTTTTTGATTCTGGTTGCGGGTCTATCGCCGTTTGCGAATCGGCGCCCGCTCGGGCGTGGGTTCCGCGGCACGATCGGCGCGAGCGCCACGCAGGGACTCGATCAGTTCGACGGTCGGATAGGAATCCGCCGGCAAGCCGGCCTTGAGTTGCGCTTTCTTGACAGCGGCGCGCGTGGCCGAGCCGATTTTGCCGTCCGCTTCACCAACTTCATAGCCTTGCTGGTTCAGCAAGGTCTGCAATTCCTGCACCTGCTGCGCACTGAGCGGCTTGAGGTCGCCGCTGCCGCGGCTGACCGGCGGTGCGCCGGCAATGCGGGTCGCGTAGTATGCGACGGTAGTGGAATAGACGATCGCCGAATTCCAGCCGAGGAACGCCTTGAAGTTCGGGTAGGCGAGGAATGCCGGGCCGTGGCGGCCCATCGGCAGCACCAGCGAAGCGTCGAGATTGCGGCTCGGCAGCGCGCCGTGTGCGCCGCGCACGCCCCATTTTTCCCACTGTGAGACCGGATGCTGGATGGCGATGTCCGCCTCTTCCCACGGCATCTTCTCCGGCACGTGTACTTCGACCAGCCATGGCTCGCCGCGGCGCCAGCCGAGACTGACCAGGAAGTTGGCGGCCGAGCCGAGCGTGTCGGGGATGCTGTGGATCAGGTCGCGGCGGCCGTCGCCGTCGAAGTCGATCGCGTTCTTGAGGTAGTCCGATGCGGTGAACTGCATGCCGCCGAATTCGCCGGCCCAGTCGCCGATCATCTCGTTGGCGCGCTGGTCGCCGCGCTGGATGATGCGCAGCGCATCGAGCAATTGCTTCCGGAAGAAATCGGGCCGGCGGCAGTCGTAGGCGAGTGTCGCGAGCGCGCTGAGGATCTTGTAGTTGCCGAAGTTCGCGCCGAAATCGCTCTCGAGGCCCCAGAACGCGGTCAGCACCGGCGCCGGAACGCCGTATTGCTTGTCGATGCGCGCGAAGATCGCGGCGTGCTGCTTGATCAGCTGTTGCGCTTTCGGGATGCGCGGGCCGGCAATCATGCGGTCGGAGAAGGTGAGGAACGTCTGCGCGAAAACGCCTTGCGCATGGTCGCGCTTGATGATGGCAGGATCGAAGGTGAGCGACGGCGATGCTTCGGCGATGACTTTCTGCGGGATGCCCTGCGCAGCCGCGTCTTTCTTGAACGCTTCGAGCCACGTTTCGAAGCTGCCGGTGTTCTGGCACGTCGCGGCCATGGCCGGTCCCGCCAACGTGACGGCAAGCACCGCCGCCGCGCATTTCAATGCCGCTGAACGCATTGTCGTATTTTGTCCTTTAATGGATGTTTCCGCGCGAATCTGCCTTACGCACCGGCCCGGTCAAGAACGATCGGCCGAAAGCGTTAAGAGCGTTATTCCCGGATTCCTTGGTCAGATTGTGTTTAACGCCCGGATTGCCGCAGCGGCTAGCGCGTGAGCTGAACGCGGCGGCGGTCGTCGGTGCGGTCCTTGGCGGTCGTGGGCGGGGGCAAAGTCACCGGCGTCGTCTGCGGCGCGCCGGGATTGGGCGGCATGATTTTAGTGTCCGCCAATTTGTCGCGCGTCTCTTTTGAGATGCCGCGATAGGACTGGATAGGCGTGAACTCGGCCGTCTTGTCCTTGCGGCCGGTAAAAGCGGCAAGGCCGGTCCTGGTTGCGATCACGTCGCCGGGCCGCAAGGTCGGATCCGTGTTCACGTCGACATGCGCGAGGCCGAACGGACTGTGGCCGTTGCAGGTGCAGCCGGCGACGATTTCCTTGCGATAGACGAAGGCGTTGTCGAGATCGGCGTAGCGGGTGCCGTCGCTCGCCACCGCGCGGTCGATGCCGCCGCCGGAATAAACCTTGGTGCTTGCTGCCGGGCAGAAGGCGCGGCACATGTCGGCGGCGCTCAAGCCCGCATGCGGATGCACGGGAAAAAAGTGTCCGTCGCAGGTGCGCACGCAATAGCTGACCGACGGGCCGGTCTCGACCCGCGGTGACGGGCTGACCAGGTGCTCCGGATCGCGCGGCGCGGCTCGTTCAGGCTCAGCGTAGGAATTGGCCCCCGGTGGCGGCTCCGGCTGATGGCGGGTGAAACTGCCGAAAAGCGCCTCGAAAAAGCCTTGCGCGGACGCTGGCGTCGCCAGCGGCAGGGTGATCACGCCGGCAACCCCCACGCCTAGTGCGCGCAATAATATCCGCCTGCTGCGGCCAGCCATCACCAACCTCTGTCACTCGCAATGACGTAGGGATCAGGCCATCAACGCGCCGGCGCAGTGAAGGTTGCGCTGGTTGCCAGTCGCGGCGGGCGGCCGGCTGGTTCAAACGGTAATGCAGGGTAGAGCGGCGCTCAGAAATAACGCCACCACACGTAGAGGTGACAGAGCGCGACCGAAACGACCATCATCGGAAACGCATAGAGCGTGTAGGTCAAGAACCGGAACGGCACGCCGTTGCGGTCGCCGATGCCAGCGACGGTAAGATTCGCCGATGCGCCGATCAGCGTGCCGTTGCCGCCGAGGCAAGCCCCGAGGGACAGGCACCACCACAGCGGCTCGATTTTGTCGGCGCCGCCGTAAGCCGGCGCCATGCTCTTGATGAGCGGGATCATGGTGGCGACGAAGGGGATGTTGTCGACGATCGCCGAAAGGAACGCCGACGCCCAAAGGATCGCGTAACCGGCGGTCGCCATGTTGCCGCCGGTCGCCGCCACCAGCTTGTTGGCCAGCAGCCGCAGAAGGCCGCTGCTATCGACGCCGTGCACGACGACGAACAGGCCGATGAAGAAGAAGATCGTGATCCATTCGACGTCGCCGAATGTCTGGTGGATGTTGTGCGACGCTTTTTCGCTGTGGTGTGCCCAGTTGTCGAGCAGCATCAGCACCGCGGCGCCCGACATGGCGATGGTCGCGGGCTCCAGATGCAGCGGCCGCGCGAACACGAAAGCGACCATCACGACGGCAAGGACGGCAAGCGACTGCTTGAGCAGCCGCCAGTCCGTAATGCTATCGGTCGCTTTCATCGCCATGACGCGTTCTTCCGCATCATGCGAAGCCCGCAGATCCTTGCCCCAGAGGACATGGATGATCACTGTCTGCACGACCATCACAACGACGATGATCGGGGTCAGATGATAGACGAATTCGTTGAAGGAAAGTCCGGCCTGCGAGCCGATCAGGATGTTAGGCGGGTCGCCGATGAGCGTGGCGGTGCCGCCGATGTTCGACGCGAAGATTTCCGAAAACAAGAAGGGATAGGCCGGCACGTCCAGCGTCTTGCAGATAGCCAGGGTAACCGGAACGATGAGAAGCACGGTCGTGACGTTGTCGAGAAAGGCGGACAGGACCGCGGTGGTTATTTGCAGGATGAACAGGATGCTTGCGGGATGCGCCTTCGCCATCTTCGCCGACCAGATCGCGAGGTACTGGAACATGCCGGAACGGCGCGAGATCGACACCAGGATCATCATGCCCGTGAGCAGGCCGATGGTGTTCCAGTCGATGCCCTTGATCGCCTCGTCCTGATCGAGCACGCCGACGATGATCATCACGCCGGCGCCGACCAGCGCGACGATCGCGCGGTTGACCTTCTCCGACATGATGACGGCGTAGGTAATCGCCAGGATGCAGGTGGAAACCCACATCGCGTTCCAGCCGAAATAGACGTGAGACGCCGCGTGCGCGGTCATGGCCGAGCTTCCCCCCAAAATGCGGGCGCTCGGCCCTTTGCGGCCCTTCGCAGCCCAGCTTGCGCACAAAATTCCGGCACCACGCTCCATGAGTCAAGTTGAGCGGCCAGGGTTTTGCGCGGCATACTACTCGCGTCCCGGCTCAACGGGCGCCGAACAGGGAGGATGCCGTGGCTGCCAATGTACGTTTTCTGAATCCGAACACGATGGCCAAGCCGCCTGGCTACAGTTACGTGGTCGAGGCGACCGGCCCGAACCGGGTGATTTTCATCGCCGGTCAGCTCGGTCTCGACCTGGATAACAAGCTGGTCGGCGCGCCGGGCGATTTCCGCGCGCAGGCGATGAAGGCGGTTGAAAACCTGAAGCTCGCATTGGCGTCGGTTGGCGCGACCATCAATGACGTCGTGAAGATCAACAATTATCTCGTCGACATGTCGCATATCGGGATCTTCCGCGAGGTGCGCGACGCCACCTTCAACATGGCGTCGCCGCCCGCGAGCACGACGGTGGCGATCTCGCAACTGGCGCGTCCCGGCGCGCTGTTCGAGATCGAGGCGGTCGCGATATTGCCGGCGAAGAAAGGCGTGTCAAAACCTGCCGCCGCGAAGCGCGGCAAGGCTAAGGCTGCGCGACGAAAAAGACGGTGAGTAGAACAAATACCGGCAACAGCACGGCGCACGACCACAACATGTAGCCGAAAAAGCTCGGCATCTTCACGCCGCGCTCGTTGGCGATGGCGTAGACCATGAAGTTCGGCGCGTTGCCGATATAGGTCAGCGCGCCCATGTAGACCGCGCCAAGCGAAATGGCGTTGAGCGTTGCCGCCAGCGGGCCCATCAGCTCGGCCGGATTGCCGCCGGCAAGCTGGAAAAAGACAAGGTAGGTCGGCGCATTGTCGAGGAACGCGGAAAGAATGCCGGTAAGCCAGAAATAGGCGACGTCGTGCGGCGATCCATCTTCCGCGGTCACTGCCTTGAGCAGCCACGCGAGCGAACCGCCGTGGCCGGCTTGCAGCGCCGCCAGCACCGGAATGATGCAGACGAAGATGCCGGCGAACAGCTTGGCGACTTCGACGATCGGCTCCCAGGTGAAGTCGTTGGCTGCTCGATGCTCGTTCGGCGTGAGCCAGAGCGACAGAAGCGCAACGACGATGAGAGCGCCGTCACGCACCAGGTTTTGCAGCGCGACGTCGGTGCCGTAGATCGAGAATTCGATGCCGGGCTTCCATGCCGCCGAGAGCAGAATCGCGCCGATAATCGCGGCGATCAGCGGCAGGTTGACGAAGCCACGGACGCGCAGTGGCGCGGCATAAGCGGGGGGCTCCGCCGGCGCATCGCGACGGCTCAGCCAAACGTCAAGCGCGACGAAGATCGCAAGCACGAGCGCCGCGACGGCGATCGTCTCGACCAGGAGATTCTTCGTAGTCCAGAAAAAGCTCACGCCGCGCAGAAAGCCGACGAAGAGCGGCGGATCACCGAGCGGCGACAACGCGCCGCCGATATTGGCGACGAGGAAAATGAAGAACACGACGACATGCACATTGTGCGCGCGGCCAGCGTTGGCGCGGATCAGCGGCCGCACCAGGATCATGGCTGCGCCGGTGGTGCCGACCACGCTCGCGATCAGCGTGCCGAACGCAAGTACGCCGGCATTGAGGCACGGCGTGCCGCGCAGATCGCCAGTGATGAGAATGCCGCCGGCGACCACGTAGAGCGCGAACAGCAGGATGATGAAGCTCATGTATTCCGCGAGTATTGCGTGCACGAACGCGGCCAGCGCCGCGCCCGCACCAAAGGCAAGCGCGAGCGGAATGAGCGTAAGCAGTACCCACAAGGCGGCGATCTTGCCGTAATGCGCGTGCCAGAATTTCGGGAAAAGCAACGGCCCGGTGGCGATCGACAACAGGATGCCGGCGAAGGGCAGGACCCAAGGCCAGCCCATCGCCGCGCCATCGAGTGCCGGCGCGGCATGGGCCGGAAGCGGCGCCAAAAGGAAAGCGGCAGCCGCGCTCGCAATCCTTGGCTTCAATTCCAATCTCCACCCGATGGCGATTGCTGCCTATCAGGCGAAGCGGAATGTCACAACCGGACACACTGTCTCGCGCCTGCTGCGGCTGCTGTCCTCAGCCGTGTCCGAAAATACTCCGTCGTTGAAGTATTGCCTTACCGCCGTCCGCGTGTTGACTAACGATCTTCAGTCAGCGGTCTCTCGAGAACCCCATGCGTATCACCGGCATAGCCGACATCGTCATCCCGATCTCATCCTCGATTCGTAACGCCTATATCGACTTCTCGCAGATGACGGCGAGTGTGGTCGCGGTCTTCACCGACGCTAAACGCGACGGCAAGCCGGTTGTGGGCTTCGGCTTTAATTCCAACGGCCGCTACGCGCCGCAAGGGCTGTTGCGCGAGCGCTTCATTCCGCGGCTCAAGGCGGCGAAGGCGGACGAGACCGCCGATGCGCGCGTCATGGTCGATCCGGCGAAATGCTGGGACATCATGATGAAAAACGAGAAGCCGGGCGGGCATGGCGAGCGCTCGGTAGCGGTCGGCGTGCTCGACATGGCGATCTGGGATGCGGTCGCGAAGGCGGAAGGCGTGCCGCTCTGGCGCCTGCTCGCCGATCGCTACAACGGCGGCAAGGCCGACAAGACCGCGTGGGTCTATGCCGCCGGCGGCTACTATTATCCGGAGAAGGACATCGCGGCGCTGCAAGACGAGATGAAAGGCTATCTCGACCTCGGCTACTCGACCGTGAAGATCAAGATCGGCGGCGCGCCGCTTGCCGACGACATCAAGCGCATCGAGGCGGTGCTGAAGGTTGTCGGCGGCGCGGGTGAAAATCTCTGCGTCGACGTCAACGGCCGTTACGATCTCGACCAGGCCATCGCCTGCGGCGACGCCATCGCGCCCTACAAATTGCGCTGGTACGAGGAGCCGCTCGATCCGCTCGACTATCTGCTGCATGCGGCGCTGGCGACGCGCTACGCCGGGCCGCTGGCGACCGGCGAGAACCTGTTCTCGATGCAGGACGCGCGCAACCTGATCCGCCACGGCGGCCTGCGGCCCGACCGCGACTGGCTGCAATTCGATCCGGCGCTGTCATACGGGCTGGTGGAATATCTGCGCACGCTCGACATGCTGGAGGCGAACGGCTGGTCCCGCCGCCGCTGCGTGCCGCATGGCGGGCATCAATTCGCGCTCAATATCGCGGTCGGACTCGGCCTTGGCGGCAATGAATCCTATCCGCGCGTATTCGCGCCGTTCGGCGGTTTCGCCGACAATTGCGCCGTGACAGATAGCCGCGTGCCGATGCCGGACATCCCGGGCATCGGCTTCGAGGCCAAGAACGATCTTTATGCGGTGATGAAGCCGTTGGTGGGGCAGGCGCCGAACTGATCCGCTGAAGCTCTAATGCGCTTCGTCCCAGTTCTGCGCGGCGCGGACGTCAACCTGCAACGGAATGTGCAACGATACGGCAGGATGCGGCGCATCTTCCATCACGGCTTTCACGATCGGCATCGTGGCGTCCACTTCGCCGTTCGGCACTTCGAAGATCAATTCGTCGTGCACCTGTAAAAGCATCTGCGCGCCGAGCTTGTCCTTGGCGAGCTCTGGCTCGATCCGGATCATGGCGCGGCGGATGATGTCCGCGGCGCTGCCCTGCAGCCGCGCATTGATTGCCGCGCGCTCGTTGAAGGCGCGCAGCGATGCATTCGGCGACTTGATATCCGGATAGTGGCACTTGCGGCCGAACAGCGTGAGCACATAGCCGTGCTCGCGACAAAACTCGCGCGTCTCGTCCATGTAGTCGCGGATGCCGGGGAAGCGCTCGAAATATTTCTTGATGTAGGCGCCGGCCTCCTCGCGCGCGATGCCGAGCTGATTGGCGAGTCCGAACGCCGAGATGCCGTAGATGATGCCGAAATTGATCGCCTTGGCGCGCCGGCGCACGTCCGCCGGCATGTTCTTGACCGGCACGTCGAACATTTCCGACGCCGTCATGGCGTGAATGTCGACGCCGTCCTGGAACGCCTTGCGCAGCGCCGGCACCTCGGCCACTTCCGACAGCAGCCGCAGCTCGATCTGCGAATAGTCTGCCGAGACGAGCTTCTCGCCGGGCGAGGCGATGAAGGCACGGCGGATCTTGCGGCCGTCCTCGGTGCGCACCGGGATGTTCTGCAAATTCGGCTCGGACGACGAGAGGCGTCCGGTGCTGGTCGCGGCGAGCGCGTAGCTCGTGTGCACGCGGCCGGTGGTTGGATTGATGTAATTCGGCAGCGCTTCGGTATAGGTCGAGCGCAGCTTCGAGACCTGCCGCCAGTCGAGAATCCTGCGCGGGAATTCGTGGCCCTGCTCGGCGAGTTCTTCAAGCTCGCGCGCGCCGGTCGACCACTGGCCGGTCTTGGTCTTGGTGCCGCCGGGCAATTGCATCTTGCCGAACAGAATATCGCCGAGTTGCTTGGGCGAACCGACATTGACCGGCGTGCCCGCAAGCTTGTTGATCTCCTGCTCAAGCGCGACCTGTTTCTTGCCGAAGTCGTTGGAAAGCTGTGCCAGCGTGCCGGGATCAACGGAAATGCCGCGCTCTTCCATCTGCGCCAGCACGCGCGGCATCGGCCGCTCCAGCGTCTCGTAAACCGTCGTCACTTTTTCTGCCGCCATGCGCGGCTTCAGCGCCTGCCAGAGCCGCAGCGTGACGTCGGCTTCTTCCGTCACGTAGCTCGCCGCGCGCGGGATCGGCGTCGCTTCCGGCGTGAACAGCGCCTTGTCCTTGTTCTTCACGTCGTTGAAGCGCGACGGGCTGCGGCCGAGATAGCGGTACGCGACCGCGTCCATGTCGTGCGCGCCTTTGCCGGCGTCGAGCACGTAGGACATCAGCATGGTGTCGTCGATCGCGCCGAGACGCACGCCCCGGCAGGCGAGCACCAGCCAGTCGCGCTTGATGTCGTGGCCGACCTTGACGACCGCGGCGTCCTCCAGCAGCGGCTTGAGTGCGTCGAGCGCCTCACGTTCTGGAATCTGCCCTTGGCAGAGCTTCGCCGCGAACAGGCCGGACGCTTCTTCGCCGCTGGCATCGCGGTGCCCGAGCGGAAGATATGCCGCTTCGTTGGGCGCGACCGCGAGCGCGATGCCGCAGAGCGCCGTCTGCATCGGGTCGATGCTGCTGGTTTCGGTCTTCAGAGCCAGCACGCCGGTGTCGTAGGCACGCGCGATCCAGCGGTTGAGGCCGTCGAGAGTGTCGATCGTCTCGTATTTCGAGGCATCGAGCTTGGTCGCGCGCAGCGCCTCGATGCGCTTGTTGGAAAGTGCCAGCGGCGTCAGCACGTTGGTCTCGCCGGCCGCGCGGCCGCCTTTCGGCGGCGGCACGTCGAGCGCGAGCTGGCCCTGCCGCCCCACCGGCGCTTCGGCCGGTTTGGCCGGCATCGCGCCAACTTTCGCTTCGGTTCCGGCCTCGATCGCGGCGGCATCGACGCCGCTTTCGGCCGCGATGCGCTGGGTCATGGTGCGGAAGCCCATCGCCTTCATGAAGGCAATGAGATGCTTGTAGTCCGGCTCGTGCACTGCGAGATCGTCGACCGGCACGTCGAGCTTCACCTTGTTGTCGAGCGTGACCAGCCGCTTGGAGATGAGCGCGGCGTCCGCGTTGGCGATCAGCGACTCGCGCCTTTTGTCCTGCTTGATTTCATTCGCGCGCTTGAGCACCGTTTCGAGATCGCCGTACTGGAGGATCAGTTCCGCCGCGGTCTTTGGCCCGATGCCGGGCACGCCCGGCACGTTGTCGGATGAGTCGCCGATCAGCGCCTGCACCTCGATTACTTTTTCAGGGCCGACGCCGAACTTCTCGATCACTTCGGCGCGTCCGATGCGCTTGTCCTTCATCGTGTCGTACATGACGACCGTCGGCCCGACGAGCTGCATCAAGTCCTTGTCGGAGGAGACAACCGTCGTCGTCGCTTTGGCCTCGCAGGCGATGCGCGCGTAGGTCGCGATCAGGTCGTCGGCCTCGAAGCCGGCCTGCTCCAGGCAGGGAATTTGGAACGCGTGCACGGCCTCGCGGATCAGCGGAAACTGCGGAATGAGATCGTCGGGCGGATCGGGCCGGTGCGCCTTGTACTCAGGATACATTTCCGTTCGGAACGTCTTTTCCGACTTGTCGAACACCACCGCGAGATGCGTCGGACGCTCCTCCGGCTTCATCTCTTTGATGAGCTTCCACAGCATCGCGCAGAAGCCGTAGACGGCGTTGACATGCACGCCTTCCGGCGTGCGCGGCTCGAAGCGGATGGCGTGATAGGCACGGAAAATGTAGCCGGAACCGTCAACCAGAAAGAGATGATCGCCCTTTTTCAGCGGACGTGAGGCAAACGGCACGGCCTTTTCGGCCGAAGGTTTGGCGGTGGGTTTCGCTTTGGCGGCTGATTTAGCGGGCGGCATGGCCCGAATGTGGGCCGTCCGCCGCGCTTAATCAATGCGCCAGGCGCGGCTTGTGAATCATTCCGCCGGTTGCAGCGCGGGCGCGCGCGGCGGCGCTTTCGGCTCCAGGCGGAAGCGCTGCGGGCGCTCATACAGGAACCAGAGCGGTGAGTTGCGCAGCGCCCAGTACATGCAGAGCGCGCCGATGACGCCGGCGGCTGTGACCAGCACCGAAATCGTGCCGATGTCGGTCACGAAACCGGTCTTGAGCAGCGCCGTGCGCGCGGCGGCCATCGGCAGGAAGAACGCGAGATAAATGACGATCGAATGCTCGCCGCAGTAGCGAAGCGGATCGCACACGCGCATCAACGAGAGTAGGGCGGAGAAGCGGATGACCGCGGCCGCGCCGATCAGGCCGAGCGCGAGCGAAACGCCGCGCAGGTCGGCATATCCAGCGAACACCATGTAGCCATCAACGATTGCCCAGGCGAGCAGCACGGCGACACCCTTGAGCGGCGTCACCTGCGCTTCGCGGGCGACCGAGAAGATATATGGCGCGAGTACGTAGCCGGTGTAGCAATAGATAAAGCGCGCGGCGAACTCGTCCGGCACCATCCAGCCCGTGTTGAGGTGCGACATCTCGAGCGCGGCGCCGAAAAGCCAGATGATCGCTATTGGCACGCGGCGCGTCAGCTTGATGAACACGAAGAACACCGGCAGCAGGTAAATGAACCACAGCGTGCCGAACGGATCGATGAAGGAGATCAGATAAAGCCGCAGCACCTCAGTTGCGCCATGCTCGGCCGCAAGTCCCGGCGCCTTGAACGCGAACTGGATCGTCATCCAGAGAAAATAGAAATAGGCGAAGTGCACGACCTTGCGGTCGAGATACGTGCGCCACGGGCGATCGATGACGTTGGCGAGGAACAGGCCCGAGATCAGGAAGAAGTCGGGCATGCGAAACGGCTTCGCGAAGGCGACGAGGTAGTGCATCCAGCCTTCGTGGCCGGCGGCCTGTTCGACGCCGAGCGTCGAATGCATCGTCACCACCATGACGATGCAGAAGCCCTTTGCGTAATCGACCCAGTCGACCCGCCCATTATGCGCGCTCGCTGTCCCCTGCATGGCGAAGACGGTTAGCAAAATGCGGTTTCTTTACCGTTTATTCGATCGCAGAAAGTCCGCCGTACCGGCGTACTCGCCACTGCTGAACCGCTCTGCTATTGCAATGCCGCCGGTTTCGAGGCCGGTCTGGTTAACCATAACGCCACGGATTTCGAATGCGCGTTGCCATGATCGGCGCCGGCTATGTCGGGCTCGTTTCCGGAGCCTGCTTTGCCGATTTCGGCCATCAGGTCACGTGCGTCGACAAGGATGCCAAAAAAATCGTCGCGCTCAATCGCGGCGAAATTCCGATCTACGAGCCGGGCCTGAGCGAGCTGATCGCCAGCAACGAGCGCGCCGGACGATTGAAATTCACCAGCGAGCTTGCGGCCGCGGTTGCCGAAGCGGACGCAGTGTTCATCGCAGTCGGCACGCCGTCGCGCCGCGGCGACGGGCACGCCGACCTGTCGTTTGTGCACGAGTCGGCGCGTGAGATCGCGAAAGCGCTCGACGGCTTTACCGTCGTTGTCACCAAATCGACCGTGCCGGTCGGCACCGGCGACGAGGTCGAGCGCATCATCCGCGAGACGCGTCCGGATGCGGATTGCGCGGTCGTGTCCAATCCGGAATTCCTGCGCGAAGGCGCGGCGATCCAGGATTTCAAGCATCCCGACCGCATCGTGGTCGGCACCGAGGACGAACGCGCGCGCGCGGTGATGACCGAGCTCTACCGGCCGCTTTATCTCAACCGCGCGCCGATCATGTTCACCGACCGGCGCACCGCGGAGCTGATCAAGTACGCCGCCAATGCGTTTCTCGCCACCAAGATCACCTTCATCAACGAGATTGCGGATCTTGCCGAAAAAGTCGGCGCCGACGTGCAGGAAGTCGCGCGCGGCATCGGCCTCGACAACCGTATCGGATCGAAATTCCTGCACGCAGGGCCTGGCTTCGGCGGCTCCTGCTTCCCGAAAGACGCGGTCGCGCTCATCAAGACCGCGCAGGACCAGAACACGCCGTTGCGCATCGTCGAGGCGGTTGTGGCGGTCAACGAGGCGCGCAAGCGGGCGATGGCGCGCAAGGTATCCGCCGCGCTCGGCGGCGATCTGCGCGGCAAGACCGTCGCCGTGCTCGGCCTCACGTACAAGCCGAAAACCGACGACATGCGCGAAGCGCCGTCGATCCCGCTCGTCA
>JBAUHH010000337.1:0-2384 GCA_049680165.1 Pseudolabrys sp. | reverse complement strand
ACATACAACTTATACGTATCTCCTCAATTCAATTAGGCATCACGGCACCATCACGTTGATGCGAGGACGAAAAAAGCGCCGCCCGCCACAATGAATGTCGCGCGCATGCGGGTCCTTTGTGCGCGCGATGCCGAAGCACACTGCGCGGACCCTAACCAACCGTTTCGTTCGTGACAATCGGACGCGGGACGCGGCGCAGCTTCGGTGGGCCGCGCTGTTATGGGCTCAGCGAAAATATGGTGCCGAGATTTTTGCTGCCGCCGATCCCCGTGGTGCCGACGAACGGACCACCGGGTATTTTGACCAGGCCACCATAAGGCGCGGACCCATCACGCGGCTTGCCGGTGAATGTGTGCAGCACCGTTGCCGTCCACGCCGTCATGCCCGAGGGCGGCGGCGAAAGCTTGAACACCGTTCCCGAAAAATGAACATTGTCAAAACCCGCGACGCCGTACAACGCGCCTCTGGCGTCGGCGAACAAAGTGCTGTTAATCGTTGCGCCCTCGCTGCCGGTGAACTTGTGCACCAGCCCGTATTTGTTTTTCGTCAGGTCGTAAATGAAAACTACGCCACCATTTCCGGCGCCGCCCTGAACCGTGCCGCCGTAAAGAATGTTGTCGCGCAAGATCAGCGCGTATTCCGGCGTAGCGCCGTCCGGACTGTTTGCAAAGGAATGCAGAAGCGTAAGACGCCACTGTGTGGCGCCTCCCGCCGGCGGCGACAGCTTGAACAGGCTGCCGCAATGACAACTTTGGCGGCCGCCGCCCGATGTCACGCCGAAGAAATTGCCGCGGCTGTCCGCGACAAGGCTGCCGAACGGATCCCAGTACATGTTGTTCGGAAAGCTGTAGAGCAGGCTGAATGTCCACGGGGCTTGCGGCGTCGGCGGCGGCCTTAATTTGTATACCGAGCCGTGGCCGTGCCGGCCGCCATATTCCGTCGTTCCATAGAGCGCGCCGGATTCGGAGAGAAACAGTCCACCCATCGGACCTTCACCGTCGTTGGGAGCACCATTGAAAGTGTGAATGACCGAATAATTCCATTCGCTCTGGCCGCAGCACGGTGGTGCGAGCCTGAAAACCACGCCCATGCCGAACCCCGGATCGCCGGCGCCGCCGGCAAACGTGGTGCCGTAAAGCACGCCGTTCGCGTCGATGACCAGCGGGCTATATGAAATTCCGCCGTCGGGTATGCCGGCGAAGCGATGAAGGACCTTGTACGTCCAACGCGAAATGCCCTGACGCGGCGGCGTGAGCGAAAACACGACGCCGCATTGCTGGCTGTAACAGGAGCCTATCCCTCCGTTCGATGTCGTGCCGTAGAGCACGCCGTCTTTGCCGCGCAGCAGGACGGCGCGCGGATCGGACCCATCGCTCTCGACGTTGAAGCTGTGCAGGATTTCGTAGGTCGCAGCGTGTGCCGATGTCGCCGCAACGAGCAGCCCCATCGCCGCGACAACCACGCGCCGGAACTTCATGACGTGCACCCCGCCCCGACCCTAGCCAACGGAGCGCGCCCTTACAATCTGCGTGCCCGCTCAACCCACAATCGGCGAATTCTCCCGCCCGCCATCAGCCGGCGCAGCGGCCGACCTTTAGCGCCTTGCACGGGTCCTTGACCGCCTTGATGGTGCCGAGAATCTTGGTGCCGAGCTTTCCGTCCGGTTTGCGGATCACTTCCATCGCGTGCTCGTCGTTCACGATGTCGCGGGTCTCCGGGTCGATGCTGACGTGACCGCGCGGCCCGTCGCCGGAATAGTGCTTGATCGTATTGACGAACGTCTCGGCGTCGAACTTGCCGTTGAGCTTCTTGATGGTCTGGAACGTCGCATCCATCGCGTCCCAGGCGTTGGCGGATTCGAAGTCGGGATAATTGTCGGGACCGTAGGCTTCGTGCCACGCCTTGACGAACGTCTTGTTGACCGCGTTGTCGAGATCGTTGCTGTACGAGCTCATCACGATCGTTCCGATCGCGGTATCGCCCATGGTCTGAAGATTGCTGTCGGGGATCACGTCCTTCGGACCGATCAGCTTGATGCCGGCCTGGCGCAATTTGAGCTGGCCGTAGGTTTTCATCACCGCTCTGGCGTGCGAGCCGGACGGGATGAAGACGAACAGGCAATCGGGCTTTTCATCCTTCACGCGCTGGAAGAAGGGAGTCATGTCCGGGACCTGCGCCGGGTTACCCATCGGGATGGCGTCGATCACCTTGCCGCCGGCTTTCTCGAAACTGGTCTTGAATGCTTCGGTGGAATCCTTTCCGGGCGGGAAGTCGGTATAGGCCGAGACTGCGGTTTTGCACTTGAGCTTGTTCTCCGCGTAGGTGCCCATCGCGTAGCCGTCGTGCCACATGCTGAATGAGAAGCGCACGATGTAGGGCGACAA
>JBAUHH010000336.1:0-8549 GCA_049680165.1 Pseudolabrys sp. | reverse complement strand
ACCCACATCCCCGACATGCTGGCGAACTATTACGGCGAGCGCGCGCTCGCCGAATTGCGCAAGCTCGGCGACGTCAAGCTCAACGAGACCGGCAAGGTGCTCGACGCCGGCGCGCTGGCGAAGGCGGCGCGCGGCTGCGACTTCGTCATCACCGACCGGCAGACGCCGGGGCCGGCGACATTTTTCTCGCAGGCGCCCGATTGCATCGCCTTCCTGCGCGTCGCCATCGACATCCGCAACATCGACGTGCCGGCCGCGAGCAAGGAAGGCATCCTGGTCACGCACGCTACCGCCGGCTTCATTCCCGCCGTCGCCGAGATGGCGATCGGCTACATGATCGACTGCGGGCGGCACATCACGCGCTCGACCGCCGACTATCACGCCGGCCGGGAAGCCGAGCCGCGCATGGGCAAGCAGCTCAAGGGCGCCACGCTCGGCATCCTCGGCTATGGCGCGATCGGCGAATATCTGGCGCCGCTCGCCGTCGCGCTCGGCATGACCGTGCTGGTCAACGACCCGTTCAAGACCGTCAAGCAGCCGGGCGTGACACAGGCTGAATTCGGCGACGTGCTGAAAAACTCGGATTTCGTGGTGTGCCTCGTCAACGCCAACGAGCGGACCGAGAACCTGATGAACGCGGCTGCCTTCGCGCAGATGAAGAAAAGCGCGTTCTTCCTCAATCTGTCGCGCGGCAATCTGGTCGACGAAGCAGCGCTTGCCGCTGCACTCGGCAAAAAGCAGATCGCCGGCGCCGCAATGGATGTCGGCCGCGCGCAGGATCAGAAGCCGTCGCTGGCGCTGGCAAAGCGCGCCGATGTGATCGCGACGCCGCACACCGCGGGGCTGACGCCGGAAGCGGCCGAGCATCAAGCCTTCGATACGGTGAAGCAGGTAAAGGAGCTGATCGCCGGCCGCATGCCGCCCGGCGCCGCCAATCCCGAGCAGGCGCACCGCTTGAGCCGCATGCACCCCGGCTCGCATGTGCCGCTTATCCGTTTTGAATCAGATACTTAACGGCAGCGCAAACCCTGCGTCATGGAACCCCGCTCTCCCGCGCGCGTTGTTGGCGCGGCACAGCAACGGGGGCCCTCGCCATGGCGATCAATCGCAATATGCTCTTTCTGCTGATCGGCGCGCTTTGCGTCGCGGTCGCGGTGCTCGGTTACAAAGTGTACCAGGATCACCGCGAGCCGAAGGGCGTGCAGATCAACATCGGGCCCAAAGGCCTCGCTATCGAGAAGAAGTGACGCCGCGTATCGGCGTCGCGATCCGCGCGGACGGCTGCGGGGAAGACGCCTTGCGCCGCCACAGCGCATCGAGGCTGATCGGCCCCGGGCCGGCAAAGGCGATGTAGAAAAAGACGAAGCAATAAAGAATGGCGCCGTCGCCGCGGTTGAGGATCGGGAAGAAGCCGTGCGGCGCATGGCTCAGAAAATACGCGAACGCCATCTCACCCGACATGATCAGCGCCACCGGCCGCGAGAACAGGCCGGCAAGCAACAACGCGCCGCCGATGAGCTCGATCGAGCCGGCGAACCAGTACATCGTGAACGCCTGTGGCGTCGGCAGCGGCGACGGGAACCCGAACAGGCGCGACGTGCCATGCTCAAGGAACAGAAGCGCTGTAACAATGCGCAGGATGCTCAGCATGTAAGGCGAATAACGTTCCATCGCATTGTCGACCATTCCGGCGCTCCTTTCGACCATTCCACCCTCCCCGCGCCGGGATTTAACCGCACGAACGCCGGCGCGCACTTCACAATCGTCTGATATGCGCGTGACAAATGCCGGAATAAATCCGCCGTAAATCTCTGCGCGCGAACGTTGCAGCCGCGTGCATTCCTTGTCACGCGCAGTCACGCGCAGATTGTCGTCAAATTGACGCGATCTTGCGACATCATTTGAGAAGAAAAGGATTCGCAATTGGCGAACGCTTACGTCAGTGGTGCTGCTTCAATGTCGAAATTTTTCCGGTAGCATCGCTGAAAAGAGGGCTGGGGGCGCAAAAAAGCCGGGCGTAAGACGGCTTGGAGGAGGCTCGATGGAACCATTTGCCCGCCGAACGATCCGCCGCCCCCGTCCCATGACGGAATGCGCGCAGTGCGGCGAACCCATTTATGTGCCGGAGTGGTCGGAATATCTCGACGCCACCCGCTTGCGGCACCTGTGGCAGTGCGAGGCCTGCGGCTACAATTTCGAAACCACGGTCCACTTCGCCGCCGCTTAACCCAACCGACGCCCGGCGTTACGCCATCCCGGGCACGATGGCGACGATACGCCGCGTTTGCTTGTCCACCAGGATAAGCTGATCGCGCACCAGCACGTACTGCAAACGATGCTTTGCGGGAACAGCCTTCGCCACGGCCGGTGGCAGATCACGCGCCTTCGCCTGCTGCGGCACGGCGGCGCCGACCGCGATGGTGAAGCCGACGCTCTGCTGGCGATCAAGATGCGATTGCGTGACCGCATCGCGGATCCTGGTGCGCTGTTCGCGCGTCAATGTCAGATCGCCGCTGGCGGTACGGCGGATATCTTCGACCCGCGAATTGCCGCTCGGTTTCAGGCCGCTCGGCCGGCTAGTATTCTGCTGAATCTGCGAGCTTTGTCCCTGCTGCTGGTTGGTCCGCTCGCCGTTAGGCTGCGGCTGCGCATGTGAAACGTGCGCGGTGACGGCGCAAAGACCGGCAAGCGCGGCTGCTGCAAGCAATTTCTTTTGCATGGCGCATCTCCCGTTTGACGGCTAACGGGAAATGCGTGGCAGTTGTTCCGGCAGAGTTCCCTGCCCGCGCGGCTTAGGCTGCCGGCTTAAAATTCATTGCAACGCCGTTGATGCAGTAGCGCAAGCCGGTCGGCGGCGGACCGTCCGGGAACACGTGGCCGAGGTGGCTGCCGCAGCGGCTGCAATGAACCTCGGTGCGCACCATGCCGTAACCGTCGTCGTCCGAGGTTTCGACCGCGCCCGGCTCCGGATCGTTGAAGCTCGGCCAGCCGGTGCCGCTTTCGAATTTTTTCTTCGACATAAACAGCGGCTGCCCGCAGCCGGCGCATTCGAACGTGCCGGCGCGCTTTTCGTAATTGAGCGCGCAGCTCCCCGGCCGCTCGGTGCCATGACCGCGCATGATCTCGTATTGCTCCGGCGTGAGCATGCGGCGCCATTCCGCGTCGCTGTGCGTCACCGGGTATTGCCTAGCCGTGGTCGTGCTCATGTCATCCTCCTCCGCGCCACCACGATAGCAATATTTGCGTTCGCTCGCGGCGATTCAAGCCGACGCCAGCGTTCCCGCGCGCGGACGCCGCACCGGGCGGCCGAGCGCCAGCCACCACAGCCCGTGCATGACCATGTCGACGCCAAGCAGCACGCCGGGAAGAACCAGGCCGCTCCAGGGATTTGTCACGGCGATTACCCCACACCGTTGCAATGCTTGTATTTTCAACGTGCGTGCGGCCAGCCCGTTCCGGCCTTGATCACGCAGTCTTGCACCCTCGTGAACATGGGCGCGGTATAATGGCCCCTCATGATCGACCGTCGACACCTGCTGTTTGGTGCGCTCGCCTTGCCCGCGCTCGGCCGTTCACGTCCCGCCGGGGCCACGGGCATGAGCCGCATCACCGCCTACGCTTTTACCTTTAACGGTCTCGACGGCGGCACCATCGCGCTCGCCGAACATGCCGGTCATCCGCTGCTGGTGGTCAACACCGCTTCGCAGTGCGGCTACACCCCGCAGTATGCGGGCCTGGAGGCGCTGTGGACGCGTTTTGGCAAGCGCGGACTGTTTCTGCTCGGCGTCCCGTCAAACGATTTCGGCGGCCAGGAGCCGGGCGGCGCAACCGACATCGAAGCCACCGCCAAGGGCGAATTCCACGTGACCTTTCCGCTCGCGGCAAAGGTGGCGGTCAGCGGCCCCAGCGCGCATCCGTTCTATAAATGGGCGGCAGCGGAGCGCCCGTTCGACCGGCCGCGCTGGAATTTCCACAAGTATCTGGTGGGACGCGACGGCGCGCTGAAAGCGGGCTTTGCGTCGGCGCTGGAGCCGACCGACCCGCGGATCATTTCAGCGATCGAAACCGAACTCGGATAGTGGCGCGCGCAACACAGCGCGGCGCGTTGTCATCCGATCGTCAAATTGCAGATTGACGAATCACGTTGCCCGTGACCGACTGGCGATGAAATTTGCTCACGCGGGCCGGCGGTGTTGGTAGCCGACCCGTTCCGAGGTTCCTCCCGCGTGGCGTTTAAACTGGGCGGCCGCAAGGCCGCCCTTTTTCACTCGCGTCGGCCGCACGGCGCCGGCTTTTAAGCGGCGTCGAACTGATTGCGCGCCGACATATAGCGGCGCGCGGCGCCGGCCACCTTACGCTCGACCGCGGCAGCCGGCAGCGGATCGATCGCCTCGATGAGCTGGAGGAAGGAGCTGCCCGGCAGCGGCGGCGCAAACACATAGCCTTGCGCCGAGCGGATGCCGAGCTCGCGCAAATGCGTCACCTGCTCGAAGTTCTCGACGCCTTCCGCCACCACGTCCATGCGCATGTTGTGCGCAAGATCGACCAGCGTCTCGACGATGGTCGTGGAATTGCGGTCGGTGCCGAGCGCGTCCACGAACATCTTGTCGATCTTGATGATGTCGACGCCGAGCTTGAGCATGTAGGAGAGGCCGCTGTGGCCGGTGCCGACGTCGTCGATGGCGATGCGCACGCCGATGCCCTGCAAGGCAGCGATGATCTGCCGCGTCTCGGTCAGATTCTGGATCGGATCGCGCTCGGTCAGCTCCAGCACGACTTGCGACAGATCGATTGGCGAGTTGGAAAAGATATTCTGCACTTCCTCGACGATCGACTCGTCGCTGAACAGCTTGGCGGCGAAGTTGAACGAGACCTTCAGGCTCGGCCGACGCCCGATCGCCCCGCCCGCCTCCGCGCAGACGCGCCGCATCAGGTCGCGCGTGAGATCGAGAATGAGCCCGCTCGATTCCGCAAGCGGAATGAAAGCGCCCGGCAGCACCAGCGAGCCGTCCGGCTTGCGCCAGCGGATCAGCACTTCGGCGCCGCGCAACTGGCCGGAGCGGATATCGACGATGGGCTGGTAATACGGGATGAATTCACCGGCGGCGAGCGCGCGCTCGATCTCGACCACCGGATTGTCCGGCTGGCGCTTGGGGAGCAGCGCGGCAAACACCAGCAGCACGACCGCGATGGCGGCCGATGCGAATGTGCCGAGCCATTTGAGATCGGCGTGACTCGCGATCACCTGGCTGCGCGGCATGGAGATTTCGGCCGTGAATCCGAATTTGTCCGAGCGCCGCTCGGCAATGAAATCCGGCGAACCATCCGTGTGACGGTCTCCGACTTCGCCGATCAAGGTGCCGCCGCGCGTCGACATGCTGGCATGTGCCGAGAACGGGCCGCCCTTGGTCGCCACCTGCGGCAGGAACAATGCCGCCGGAACGAGCGCCGCCACGCTGTTCGCGCTCGAGGCGACCTTGCGGCGCAGCCGGACCATGCGCTCGTTTTTGCCGATATCGACGATGTCGAGCGTGTAGCCGCTCGGGTCGGTCATCGGCTCGGACGACAGCACCTTGCGCTGGCCGAGCTGCAGGCCGAGATGGGTGCACAATATTTGTCCGTCGGGGGCGACGACGGACAGTTCCTTGATCGGGATCGTCTCAAAAACCGCATACCGCATGGCCTCGATCTGCGTCGGACGGCATGCGTCTGCGCCGTGGGCAGCCAATGCATCGAGTGTCTCGGTGACGCTATTGACGCGCGTTTCGGCAAGCGAGATGGCGCGGCTGGCTGAGGTGTCGATCTCCTCCTGGCCCTGGCGGTCGATCAGACCGTTCAGCCAATAGTTGAACGCGAGCAAAGGCCCGGCCGCCAGAACGGCGCCCGCCACCATTGCCAAAAGATTTTTACGCGCGCCCGATCGCACGCCGACCCCGTCCTGGCGTCAAACTCGCACCGATCCTGGTGCCCCGGATCAGTTGAGCCATGCGCGCGTAAAGGTGGCGTAAAGGCTATGCGCGGGTGGCTATGGAAAGCCGGCTCGCGCTGCGAGCGCGACCACGCATGGTTAGCGGAGAGTAAATTTCCGGCTTTGCGCTAGCGCGGCGGCTCAGCGCTTCTTTTTTGCCTTGGCCTTCGTCCCTTTGGCCACGCCTCCCTTGGCCTTGTCGACGAGATCGGCAATAAAGCGCGGCAGCGCGAAGGCGCCGACGTGCAATTCCGGCGACCAGTATTTGGTCGGGAAGCGTCCGGCTTTCTTGTAGCGCCCGGCGATCACCTTGGCCGGCGTCTGCCGCAGCCGCTTGTTGTCGGAGGCAAAGCCCATCGCCATGTGGCCGCCGACATAGACCGGGATCGCCGCGACGTAACAGGTGGCGTCCGCGAACAGCTTACGGAAATGGCCGATGGTGGTCGTGAGCTCGCCCGACTGGAAGAACGGCACGCCGTTCTGGGTGATCAGGATGCCGCCTTTGGCGAGGCAGCGCTTGCAGCGGGCGTAGAACTCCTTGGTGAACAGGATGGCGCCCGGCCCCTGCGGATCGGTCGAGTCGACGATGATGACGTCGAAGCGCCGCTTGGTCTCGGCGACGTATTTGAAGCCGTCGTCGATGACGCTTTCGAAGCGCTTGTCGGCGAACACCGGCTTGGTGAACTCCGGATAGTGCTCCTTGGAGAACTCGATCACCGAGGCGTCGATTTCGACCTGGGTGACCCGCTTGACCGTCTTGTGCTTGAGAACCTCCTCGGCGATGCCGCAGTCGCCGCCGCCGATGATGAGCACCTCCCTGGCCCGGCCGTGCGCGAACAGCGGCAGGTGGCTCATCATCTCCTGGTAGACGTACTCGTCGCGGCTGGAGATCTGGGTGGCGCCGTCAAGCATCAGCATCTTGCCGAAGAACTTGTGCTCGAACAGGACGAGGTGCTGGTGCTCGGTCTGCTGCTCGTAGAGGACCTTCTCGACCTCGTAGGTCATGCGGAATCCCATGTCGTCGAACAGGGTCTCCGGGATCCAGCGCTTGTTGGCCATCGGCACACCCTCCGCGCCCATGGCCAAGCCAAAAGCGCGAAGCGCGTCTTCGCGATTAAGCCCGGGCCATCCACGCCAAAGAGAGGTTTAAAGACGCCAATGCCCGGCACAAGGCCGGGCATTACGTCGTCAACAGGCTTGAACGCTCAGGCGGCGCCTTGACCGCGCAGATGCTCGCCGACCGCGATCTTCTTCGGGCCGAAGGCCTTGCGCAGAATCGGGACGCAAGCGTCCGGATTGGCCTTGCCGCACATGAAGATGTCGAGCGCGGCGTAGCCGTTCTCCGGCCAGGTGTGGATGGAGATGTGGCTTTCGGCCAGCACCGCCACGCCGGAAACGCCGCCGTTGGGCTCGAAGTGATGCAGATGGATGTGCAGCAGCGTGGCGCCCGCCGCATCCACGCAACGCCGAAGCGTCGCCTCGATGTGGTCGATATCGTCGAGGCGGCTCGCCTTGTAAAGATCGACGATGAGGTGCGCGCCTGCGCACTTCACGCCGTTACGGATTACGAAATGGTCATCCCTCTCTTCGGTCTGGACCGGCGCCAGGGCGGGCGTGGCGGTTTCTTTCTTTCGGACGATGGCGGGTGATCCCGCGACTTTGCCCGATCGGAGAACTGCGCTCTGTTTCAATTCCTTTAGACCTCCTCGTGAGCCGGAGTCCGCCTTCACGGCCCTCGGTCACCCGTCGCTGCCCCCCGACTGTCATCAGTCAGTCACAGCGTCTTTTTTTCACATACAGCAACTTAGCCAGCGATCAAGAAGAATCTGTAAAAATTCCCGGGGAAAGGCATTCGCTGTCACACTTGCGCGTGCGTTAAAATTCTGTGCGCGAATTTTTCCACGCCAAGCGATTCGCGTTCACCGCTCCTCTTAACCACACCGCACTCGGCGCATACGCCTCGCCGGCTGTTGAGCGCGGCGCCGTTTGCGGCTTCAATGCGTCGACGCGCGCCCATTGTGACAGCCCCGAAAATGGCGTCATGGCGCGGTTTTCCGGCCAAGGAGTGCACCGATGAGTTTCTTTCCCGGCAAGGACCCCGCTCCCGGCAACGCAGCCCAGAGCGACGCCATCGCGCAGGTGATCGCGCCGCGCACGGTCGACCTCGGCGACTTCTCGGTGCGGCGGGCGCTGCCGTCGGCGCAGACGCGGCTCGTCGGGCCGTTCATTTTCTTCGACCACTTCGGGCCGGCCGTCTTCCGCTCCGGGCAGGGCATCGACGTGCGCCCGCACCCGCATATCGGGCTTGCGACCGTCACCTACCTGTTCGACGGCGAGATCATGCACCGCGACAGCCTCGGCACCGCCGCGCCGATCCGGCCGGGCGAAGTGAACTGGATGACCGCGGGGCGCGGCATCGTTCATTCCGAGCGCACCGGTGAGGAACGCCGCGCCGCCGGCGGGCCGATCCACGGCCTTCAGATGTGGGTGGCGCTGCCGTCCGTGCAGGAGGAGGTCGCGCCTGGCTTCGCGCATCACGCCACGGCCGAGTTTCCGGTCGTCGACGGCGGCGGCAAGAGCG
>JBAUHH010000335.1:0-1550 GCA_049680165.1 Pseudolabrys sp. | reverse complement strand
CTGGTGCTCGGCAAGCGCTGCCTGATCGGCGCCTTCCCGTGGCGCTACGAAGGGCTCGAAGGCTGCCCCTGCCGCATCGTGTGCTTCCTCGATACCGACATGTCGGTTGAGGCCGTCGGCGACGCCGCCAAGGCGATCTTGCCAGGCAGATCGTAACGCTCGATCCGTCATCCCAAGGTGACGGGCCGCGCTTGCACCGTGCAGCCGAGTTCTCTAGCCTTTCATTTGCGCGCAAATAACAGGCGTGGCGGTTGGGGTTCTCGCGTAATGCCGCACATTACTTCGCATGACGGCGTCCGGCTTTATTACGAGGAAGCGGGTTCCGGTTCCCCGGTCGTGTTCGTGCACGAATATGCGGCCGACTACCGCACCTGGGAGCCGCAGATGCGGCGCTTTTCGCGCTCGCACCGCTGCGTGACGTACAGCCAGCGCAGCTATCCGCCTTCCGACATTCCGAACGATCCGGACAAGTACAGCCAGGATTGCTTCCGCGACGACGTCATCGCGGTGATGGATGCACTCAAGATCGGCAAGGCGCATGTCGTCGGTCACTCGATGGGCGCGCTGACGGCCTTGCTGGTTGGCATCGAATATCCGCAGCGCTGCCTCTCGGTGACGGCGGCCGGGTGCGGATACGGTTCGAGCGCGGACAAGAAAGTCGTCGAGGAAACGCGCGCCGTCTCGCGCGAGACCGGAAAGATGTTCGCGAAAACCGCGATGGCGGATGCGGCCAAGCTCTACGGCGACGGGCCGACGCGGCAGGCGCACAAGAACAAAGACCCGCGCGGTTACGCCGAGTTTATCCGGATGCTGAGCGAGCACTCGGCGCACGGCCACTCGCTCACAATGCTCAACCTTCAGGCCAAGCGGCCGACGCTGTGGGACGTCGAAGCGGATTTGAAGAAGTTCAAGCCGCCGCTGCTCGTTGTAGTGGGCGACGAGGACGATTGGTGCGTGGAGGCGAGCATCTTCCTGCGCCGCACGGCGCCGACGGCCGGCCTCGCCGTGATCCCGAGAACCGGCCACACGCTGACCAGCGAAGAGCCGGATCGGTTCAACGCGGAGCTGGCCGAATTTTTTTCCGCCGCGGAAGCCGGCCGCTGGCTCGCGCATAAGCCTGCAAGCGGTTAGAAGACGGGCCATGGAAATTCAAATCGAGCCATGGCGCGACCTCTACGTCATGCTCGGCACGTCGTCGGCTGCGCTGCTCGGATTGCTTTACGTCGTCACGTCGCTGCATCTCGACGAGATCGCGCGCAATTCGGTTTATCGGATGCGCGCGCGCAGCAACTCGCTTTATCTGATCATAACACTGATCGAAGCGGCGCTGGTTCTCACGCCGCAGCCTTTGGCGACGCTGGGGTCAGCTTTGATCCTCGACAATCTGTTCGGGCTGTCGGTGAACGTCAGAAATACCTATCGGTTCTTGCGGAACCGCGACGTCAGCGTCCGCGGCGGAATGGCTTTCTACCGGGCGCTTTCATTTATGCTGGGTTTTCTGCTTGGGATCGTCGGCGGGGCACTTTTGAGCGCTGGTATGGCCGCAGGGC